>JBDTBI010000192.1:0-8638 GCA_039924215.1 Acidobacteriaceae bacterium | reverse complement strand
ACCGTTACCGCTTCAATGAGAACAGCCGCCAGCTTTTGGGTGGAACCAGCGGCCATCGCATTTCTGTGGGGGATGCGGTCAGGGTGATTCTTGATCGCATCGATGCTGTGGAGAACAAGCTGCAGTTTGCGCTGGTCGAGCAGGTTACAATCCAAAAGAAAAATCTATCCGGGAAAAAAACGACAAGCCATCCCGGCGCGCATCCAAGCAAAAAGAGGCAAAAGAAGTCCAAGAAACGCGACACCAAACGGCGTTAACACCCGCCCCGCCGTTGCGTATTGCTTCAACGCGCTGTCCTGAGCGACGTCAGCCCAAACGCAGTACGCGCCATAAAAGGCAGAAGGAGTGAATATGATCCATCTTGAAGATGCCCGCAGAATGATCAGCGCAGCAGAAAGGAAAGCCAAAGAAATCGGCCAGCCGATGAACATCGCCGTAGCCGACGAGGGTGGAAACCTGGTCGCGCATGTCCGCATGGATGGGGCATGGATCGGCAGCATCGACATCTCGATCAACAAGGCATATACCGCCCGCGCGTTCGACATCAGCACCAAAGACCTTGCGACTCTCAGCCAGTCTGGAGACCAGTTTTTTGGCATTCACGCGTCGAACCATGGCAAGATCATGATTTTTGCCGGTGGCGTTCCTATAAAGCGCGATGGTAAGGTTGTCGGTGCAATTGGAGTCAGCGGTGGATTGGGCGCACAGGACCACGCCGTTGCCGAAGCTGGGGCAGCAGCGTACTAAATCTGAAAGGAGATTCTAATGGCCACAAATCGCGGTGTTGTATTTCTCGGCCCAAATAAGGTCGAAGTGCAGTCGATCGATACCCCGAAAATGCAGAATCCAGGGGGTAAGGAAATTACCCATGGAGTGATTCTGAAAATTGTTGCGACGAACATCTGCGGCTCCGACCAGCACATGGTGCGCGGTCGCACGACGGCTCTCGCGGGATTGGTGCTGGGACACGAGATTACTGGGGAAATCATCGAGAAAGGCCGGGACGTCGAGTACCTCAAAATTGGCGAGCTGGTCACAGTCCCATTTAACGTGGCCTGCGGCCGCTGTCGCACCTGCCGTGAGCGGGAAACCGGGGTTTGCCTCAATGTGAATCCTGGACGCGCCGGGGGCGCCTATGGATACGTTGATATGGGCGGCTGGGTCGGCGGCCAGGCAGAATATGTGATGGTGCCGTATGCCGATTTCAACCTGATCAAATTTCCAGACAAGGCGCAGGCGATGAGCAAGATTCTGGATCTGACGATGCTCTCCGACATCTTGCCAACCGGTTTCCATGGCGCCATGAATGCTGGTGTTGGGGTAGGTTCGATCGTCTACGTTGCGGGCGCCGGACCAGTCGGGCTGGCTGCCGCCGCATCGGCGCAGATTCTTGGTGCAGCCGTTGTGATGATTGGCGACATGAATCAGGAACGGCTGCAGCACGCGAAGAAGATGGGTTTCGAGCCCATCGACCTGACCAAGAGCGACAAGCTGGAAGAGCTGATCGAGCAGGTAGTTGGCGTGCCGGAGGTGGATTCGGCCATCGACTGCGTTGGCTTTGAAGCGCATGGGCATGGTTCACAGCACGGCACCGAAGCGCCTGCCACAGTCCTGAATTCCCTGATGGCGATTACGCGCGCCAGTGGTAGCGTCGCAATCCCCGGGCTGTACGTCACGGAAGATCCTGGATCGAAAGACGAGGCGTCTCAGAAGGGAAATCTACGCATGCGATTTGGGCTGGGCTGGGCGAAGTCGTTACGCTTCTACACAGGGCAAACGCCGGTGTTGAGGTATAACCGACAGCTCATGCAGGCGATTCTGCACGATCGCCTGCCCATAGCGAAGATCGTGAACGCAACCGTAATTCGCCTGGAGGATGCGCCGCAGGGCTATAAGGATTTCGATAAAGGTGCGGCCAAGAAATTTGTGATCGATCCCCATGGACTGGTTGGCAAGACTGCGTAAGCGAATGCTCGCACAGATGAAGTAGCCGGGGGAAAATCTACCGTGCGCCGGCTGCTTCGTCTGGCGGGTTTCCTGCAAACGCCTCGCTAAACCTGCACATTGCCCACGCTACCGGCATTGCCGAGGACCACCTTCATATCCAAGCGCTTTTGGCCACGAAAGATGGTTACGGTCACGGTTTGGCCCGCCTGATGACCGTCCATAATTCCTTGAATATCCTGATCGTTCGTTACTTGGTCTCCGTCAATCGCGACGATCAGATCTCCGCCGACGTAGATGGGTGTATTGCCGAGATAGGCCTGCTTGTTGCCGCCGTGGATTCCGGCATGGTCTGCCGGACCGCCGGGAACAGTGCGTTGGACCAGCACGCCGTAGGTCGAGGGCAACCCAAGTTGTTGGGCGATATCGGGGCCGATCGGCAATACGGACAGCCCGAGAGTGGGTCGCAGAACTTTGCCATAGCGGAAGAAGTCATTCAGCGCGGCTTTCGCGGTATCGATCGGAATGGCAAAGCCGATTCCGGCATTCTGGTTCGCACCGCCGCCCGTGTCGATCATCGTATTCATTCCGATCACATCGCCCCGCGAATCCAGGAGCGGCCCTCCGGAATTTCCAGGATTGATGGCTGCGTCCGTCTGGATTGCGTCCGAGATGAGATTACCCATGGGGCCGCGCACCGAACGAATGGAGCTGATGATACCGCGGGTCATCGTTCCGCTGAGACCAAAAGGATTGCCAATGGCGTAGACAAGCTGGCCCACCTGGAGTCCGCGTGAGTCCCCCAGGGTTGCCGGTCGCAAGTCGGGCGCATCGATTTTTAGCAGGGCCAGGTCGTGACCCTTGTCCGTCATTAAGATTTTGGCTTTGTATTGGCGCTTGTTCGATAACGTGACTTCCACGTTTTGCGCGTTCGAAACCACGTGGTAATTGGTGAGGATGTCGCCCTTATTGTCGAGGATGAAGCCGGACCCCTGGCCCTGCTCCGGCACGGCGCCATAGAAGAAATCGAATGCAACCGTGTTGGAAGTGATGTTGACGACAGAAGGCAGGGCTTTCTTGTAAACGGCAATATTATTCTGCTCAGTCGGCAACAGTGCCGGGGCTGCCTGCGCCTCCGTCATCTGAAAGTCGCTGGGCACAGATCCAGCTTTCGATTGTGCTGTGGTGCTGGCGGAACGGGTGAACCAGCCACGTCCGCCCGACGTTGTAACGGTGTGTGTGGTTACGAAATAAAAGCCTCCGAGGATGGCCAGGGTCAAAATCAGCAAGCGTGCTTTCATATTGTGCAGGACTCTCAATTCTCTGTTGCCGCTCTCATAAAATTTTGTGAGCTGCGGCGTGGACAGAATCGATGGGATCAGTTTTCGTGCTTCAGGGACGGCCCATATTTGTTGGATTCCTCCAACGGTGGCTGTGGCGTCTTCGCGGCGCTCCTGATGGTTTGCTTTCTTACTTACGTACCAGCTTTCAAACTGCGATTTTTTAACTCTCTCAGAATATGTTGCACGGATGCCTCGATTTTTTCCACCGGCCCGGAGTTTTCTACGATGAAATCGCTGAGCGGAATTTTCTCCGCGTCCGTCATCTGCGTCGCGATTCGACGCCGCGCATCTTCTTCCAGTGCCAACCTTTCGTTGTCCGCAAGGGTCTTTCCGTTGCTGGCGCGATCGACGTAGCGCGCGATTCTGGTGCTTTCCGGAGCGGTTACAAGAATAACTTTGTCGAAGCGCCGGCGCAGGCCGGGTGCGGTGCCAGCGCGATCCGCCTCGAAAATGATGGCGGATTCCACCATTGCGATGGCATCAGGATTTTGACTGAAAATAGCCTGGATGCGACGGTCCTGCTCCGCGATGACGGGTGGATGCACGATGCCGCTCAATTCGTTCAGACGACCGGAGGTGAACACATACTGCGCCAGCGTGGCACGGTCGAGCGATCCATTTGCCAACGTCAGGGCCGGCGCATCTGGATACTGGCGGAAGTGAGAAAGAATGGCGTCATACACAGGCTGGCCCGGCTGCATCAGGTCCCGGCCAATCTGGTCCGCTTCCAGAACTTGCACCCCGTAGTTTGCGAACATGCGGGCTACCGTGCTTTTTCCGCTTCCCAGTCCTCCGGTAAGGCCGACGCGCAGCATGAGGCTTTCTCCTGAAGACACTAGGCTGGCAGGCCCCGGCGCAGCCGTGCTGCACGGACCGTGTTGACCATCAGCATGGCAATGGTCAGCGGGCCCACGCCGCCCGGAACAGGCGTGTAGTAGCTAGCGAGCGCAAACGCGTGCGGGTCGACATCTCCCATAAGCACCGAGCCTTTTTCCCGGAAGGTGGCTTCACGCCGGGTGTTGCCGGCAAAAAAGCGGTCGAAGTCCTCCTGGGATGTGATGCGATTCATTCCTACGTCTACCAGAACAGCTCCTGGGCGCACCATTTGCGGAGTAATGAGGCCCGGCTTGCCGATGGCAGCGACGAGAATATCGGCGGAGCGGCAGAATGCGGCCAAGTCCCTGGTTTTGCTGTGGCAGATGGTGACGGTGGCGTTTTCATGCAACAACAGCATGGACATCGGCTTGCCCACGATATCGCTGCGGCCGACCACCACGGCATGCTGGCCGGAGATGGGAATCCCGGTGCGTTTCAGCATCTGAATAATTCCAGCCGGTGTGCAGGGGGCCAAAGAATGCTGGCCGCTTTGCAGCCGTCCAACATTCACGGGATGAAAGCCGTCGACGTCCTTCTCGGGCGAGACGGCTTCCAGCAGTCGTTTGGCGTCGACATGTTTTGGCAGCGGCAACTGGATCAGGATTCCGTCTACGTCCTCGCGGAGATTCAGTTTGGTGATCAGCGCCAGCATTTCTTCTGTGGTTACGGAGGCGGGTGGAGTAATGGACTCGCTGTTAATCCCCAGCGCAGCGCTGGTTTTTACCTTGCTGCGAACATACACTTCGGATGCTGGATTGTTGCCAACCAGCACCACGGACAAGCCGGGCCGGATGCCCTGCAGTTGCAACTGCTGTACGTCTTTTGCCACTTCCGCCTGTATGGAGGCGGCGATGGTCTTTCCGTCTAATATTTGAGATGTTGTCGTAGTCATGAGCCTGTAGCTATGGTACCGGATGCGGCCAACCGCATGGATGACTCCTGCTTTTCGACAACATACAATTTTGGCCCCGAAATTTGCTGAGGATGCCCGCCTATGCACTTATTTTGATGGGGCGTCCCTGAATTCCCTGATTCTTCATATTTCTGAACGATTTTCTGCAACAAATGAACGGGAAGTGAGTCTTACATAAAAGACGGAAAAGATTGAGAGTGGGACATACGCAGCGACGCAGAGAGCGAGGATGCATGCAGCCTTACACAGAGATTGAGAAATTCCCCAGAACGGAGTTGTCCGAGCTACGCGAAGAACTGCTTCAGACTGGACTGGATAACTGGCAGGCAGCGGACTTGATCAGCACCTTCCTGGCGGGACGGGGCTATGGGGTTTCACGGCAGAGCGCTCGGGATGCTGTGATGCGTCTTGAGGTTCTCTCGTCTTCGGTTGATCGTATGCAGGCGGAACTGGAAAAGTTGGCGATGGTGATGTAGTCCCGATCACTCAGCATCGGCGTGTGTTTCGACTTTCGATCCTTCATGAACCAGATTTCCAGTAGACATAAATCGTTCCAGCGCCTTGGTGGCGCAGCCCTCTCCGCAAATATGGTGGATCCGCGGATTTCTGGATTCGTCTTCATTCCAGGGAACCAGAGTGAAATGGCGCGTTGGAAGGCCCTCTTCAAAGCAGAGCACATCCCCCAGGGCGACCATCCACCAGTGGTTCGAGTCAAGCTTCGCCGTTCCACAAATGTCACACGTAAAAGATTCGTCCCACGCCATAGTTTGCCTTCACCGCGGACTGAGCCAAGCCCGCCAGAAACAGAGTACTGTCCGTCAGAAATAGATGCAGCCAAAAAATATCCGTCGCTGAAATCGGCACCATAAGAAATAACCCGGGGAAGGAATGCCACCGAGATTCCTTCCGTCTAGAGGACGCTTGTGTCATACAATGGTGTCTAACTCCATGGAACTAGTCCTCAATTTGGTGTGGCTGGCAGCTTCTGTGGGCTTGGGCGTGTTGTTGGTTGTGTCCAGAAGCAAATGCAGGGCCATGCATGGAAATACCGTCCACGCACACACTGCTGCGTGGATTTCCTATCTCATCTTAGTGGCGATGTTGCTTCCCGCGATTTCGATGAGCGACGATCTTCATGCCATGATTGTCCCCCGGGATGGGGAGCAGGTCGTCCGGCGATGTGAGGCATTTTCCCCCGGCCATGCGCCTGTGCAACTTCACGGAGCGATGTTTTTCCAGGTGCGAAATCTATCGTTTGCACCGCTTCCACACGCCATGCGATTGGAAGTCGTTCGATATTTTCATCCTTTCTGCTTTTCCGATCGGCGGACGTCTCAAGGTCGGGCTCCTCCCATCACCGTCTGAAAATCTCTGACCCATTCTTTTCTTATGCGGTACGTATCGCCGTAGCTTCGGATCGTTGATGAATCTATGCGGATTTTCACTTGTGATTGCGCGCCTTGAGTCGTGCCTTCTTCCCTGAATTGCAAGGATGGTTATGAAGTTCTCCCGAACTATAGGCATGGGAGCCTGCGCCTTACTGGCGTGTGCCTGGCAATCGACGCCCGCACAGATCTCTCAGGCGGCACCGACTGTCCCGCTCACGATGCAACAGGCAGTTGCGTTGGCACGGCGTCAAAACCCTACGCTGCTGGCGGCCTTGCAGAACCTGGAATCGACGCGTGGAGGAGAAATTACGGCGGGACTACGTCAAAATCCAGTCTTTACGCTGAGCGGTTCAGACGTTACGCTGCCTGCCAGCAATCCCGCCAGTCCGTATTCCTATTCCGCCGATCTCTCTCGCCTTTTCGAACGCGGGCAGAAGCGCCGCTGGCGTTTGGACAGTGCGCGCGGTTCCACGCGCGTAACAGAAAGCCAATATCACGATCTGGAACGGCAAACCGAACTAGCCGTGAAGCAGGCCTTTACGAACATGCTGCTGGCCAAGGCCGCATTGCAATTCGCGGACACCAACCTTACCAGCTATCGCAAAACTGTCGATTTAAGCAAAGTACGACTCCAGGCTGGTGCCATCAGCGAAACGGATTTCGAGCGCATCGATCTGCAGTTGGCAAGCTTTGAGTCCGATTTTGCCAACGCACAGGTCAACCTGGTGCAAAGCAGCGACCAATTGCAGCAACTGCTGGGCATGGAACATCCCAGCCGCAGTTTTGCGGTTAATGGGACCCTGAATCCTCCCACCCTGGCTTTGTCCTTGCCGGAGCTGGAACAGAAGGCCCTGGCCGCTCGTCCGGATTATCTGGCCGCGCAACAGGCGATTCAAGTGGCCGATGCAAATATCAAGCTGGCGGACGCAAATGGCACCACCGACCCTACGTTGGACGCTGGATATAACCGCAGCGGCACCTATAGCTCTTTTGGCTTCAATGTGAGCATTCCGCTGCGCATTTTCGATCGCAATCAGGGAGAGAAACAGGCGACGCGATTGACCGCGCAGAGCAGCCGTTTTACGGAGATGGCCGCGCGCAGCCAAGTCCTTTCCGATGTCGACCAGGCATGGGCCGCGTATCAGTCCGCACAGACGCTGGCCCAGCGTTACAACACCCATTATGTACAGGAAGCCGGAAACATTTTGAAGAATCTAGAATTTGGATATCGCCATGGCAACTACACGCTACTCGACTATCTGGAAGCGCTGCATGACAACCGACAAACCAATTTGGATGCCTTAAACGCGAATGCGCAGGTGTGGCTGAGTATCGACCAGCTCAGCGATGCAACCGCAACGGAGATCCTCCCATGAAATCGCTCGACCTAGCCTTGGCAGCCATGGTTCTTACGGTGTGCGCAGCAGGCTGCAGCTCGAAATCTGCGACTTCCGCACCGCCGCCGGCGGCACGGACCATTGTGGAGACCGTTACCGTTCATAGCCAGAAGGTGGTCGACCAGATCAACATTCCCGCACGCGTTGTGGCCAACCCGACCAAAGTGGTGCAGGTCTTTCCTCCGTTGAGTGGGCGCATCGTTCGATTCTCTGTGCTGTCGGGACAGGTGGTTCGGGCCGGTCAGGAAATTGCGGTGCTGCAAAGCGGAGATGTCGCGCAGGCGCGCTCCGATTTTGAAAAGGCGAAGATCCAGGTGACGCTGGCCGATCAGGCGCTGGCTCGCGGCACGCTGCTGCTGCAGCATCAGGTGCTGGCCAAGGCGGACTACCAACAATTAGTCGCTACCGACCAAGCCGCGCATTCCGAGCTGGAACGCACGCGACAGTTGATTCACGAACTTGGATTTTCAGAAAACAATAACAGCGATGAAGCCTTCATTCGCGCACCTATTGGCGGAGTGGTGCTGGAGACCGGCGCGGCGGCGGGAGAATGGCAGCGTTCGTTGGACAATGCCACACCGCTGGCTACGATCGCGAATCTGGACCGTATATGGATTGTGGGCGACGCGTATCAAAACGATCTGGCCAGCATTCGTGTAGGACGTCCCGTGGTGGTTACCTTCCCGGCCTATCCGGGCATGTCGCTGCCTGGCAAGGTGGATAGCCTGTCTCAGTCGCTTGATCCCACTACGATGGCCATGAAAGTACGCGTGGTAC
>JBDTBI010000191.1:0-8322 GCA_039924215.1 Acidobacteriaceae bacterium | reverse complement strand
TGCTCGAGCCCGCAAGTGCTACTACGGCGCCGACTGTGGCCGCCCCCGCCAGGAAATCACGCCGGCTGAATGGTGTAGCCCGTTTGTTTTCATCCTCAATCATGGTCCAGCCCCCTCTATATACGTTCAATCTTCACGAACCAGACTCTCACGCTTGCGGGTGAAGTTCAAACCTTGATGCGGCAATGCCGCTCAGTCGAAGCCCGGATAAGCTTTGCATCCTTATCCAGGTGCTGGGTTCAGCCATCTTGTTATGTAGGCAATTGCGCCGTACTAGCTCTCCTGCGGTACGGAACAGGGAACGGTCCAGCATCTCGTTGTGTCGGTACGTTTCTCGACCATGCTAATGGCCTTCAGAATTACGGCATTACTCTCAATCACTGGACCGTAATCGTTGATAAGGCGTACTGGAGTGCCCCGAAAATCGGCCGTGCCCTTCAGGTGGATTTCCTGGACGACTTTGCCTAACCGAGGATTGATCCATGGTCATAACTCCAGATGAGATGATAGCTTTCCCATCAGCTCCGCAGGTGAAAGCGATGGATCCACGCAAAGCAGCTATCACTAAAAATATCGGGGTACCCTGAGGCCGTTGGAAAACTCTGAGAGTGTGTTTGAGAGATATAGAATGTCCTACATGAAATCCAAAACCGGTATCACCATTCTTGGCGTCATGCTTGTGGGTCTGGCCTGTGGCCGCACCCAGAGCCCCCATCAATCTACCTGGACGGTTGGAACGCCGATTGTTACCTACTGGGCCGGACCTGGTACTTCAGAACCGCTGAACGACGCCACAGCCGTCCAGTTGAAGAAAGGCGGATGGAACCTTGCATGGTGTCGCGAAGATGAATTGGATGTGGCCGAACGCCATGGCCTGCGATGCCAGATCGCCAGCTCTCTTCTAGTGCCTGCATCTCTTCAGGACCTCAAAAAGCGGGCGGCCCTGGATGCCTTTATTGCCCGCGTTCGCAATCATCCGGCCCTCTACAGCTATTTCATAACGGATGAACCGAGTGCCAGTCGATTTGCCGAGCTTGGCAAATTGGTAGCATATCTCCGCGAGAAAGATCCTGCCCACCTGGCATATATCAACCTCTTTCCTACGTATGCGTCTCCAAATGAGCAGCTCGGCACCGAAGGCGATACAGTCACCGCTTATCAGGCATACCTGAATCAATTTCTAAAGACGGTCAGACCTCAGCTACTCAGCTACGATCATTACCAGTTCGCCACCAAGCGCGATTTGCCAGATTACTTTCTGAATTTGGCTATTGTGCGGCGTACTGCGTTGAAGGCAGGCATCCCCTTTTTGAACATCGTTCAGGCCGCTACATGGACACCGACCATGCGCGAACCGAACGAAGATGAGATGCGTTACCTGGTCTATACCACACTGGCTTACGGGGCGCAGGGCATTTCCTATTACGTTTATTACCACACCAATCACAAACCCGGCATCGGGTTGCCCGATGGCACAACTACACCTGTTTATGGCTGGTTGAAAATCCTGAACCATGACTTTGTGGCGATCGCCAGCCAAACTCGAAAATTGCGCTCGATCGGCGTTTTCGATGCCGGGATGCAGCCTCCCGGTTCGGTTCCTCTACCCAGATCTTCCGCTTTCCGATTCAATCATGCTCCGGCGAACAGTCCGTTTATAAGGGGTCAGCGAGTGCAGGGACTTCTACTCGGGGTCTTTGGGCCGGACGGGAATTCTTCTTCTCCAGTCATGGCTCTTGCCGTCAATCTCGATTACAAAACAAGTCAAAGTGTAACTTTGCAGGGGCCTTCCAACCTCGACGTTTTCGACGCAGCCCGGGGTACATGGAAGGTCGTGGGGCATAAATCGGTGAAGCTCGACCTGGCGCCTGGCGGCGGCAAGTTGGTACGTATTCATTCCGTTGCGGCCGACAGAACGACACTGCCGAATTGACGCGCTTGTTGCCTGATCTCTAGGAGATGGCGAGGATACCGTTGCGAACACATTGGCTGCCGGTCTTAACGATTCACGGGAGATTGTGTTGCTCGTCTACCGTTTACGGGCTGTGAGAGCGTAGCGATGCCCGGCGGACCGCGGTTACATTCGGACGCGTGCCCAAATTGCATTGTGATCGGAGAACGGTGCCGGCTCCACGCTGGCCGCCAGCGACCTTAAATCGCGCACGAAGATCCAGTCCAGGTGCCGTCGAAATGCTGGATATGTGTTCATAGTGCCAAGCAGCGGAGTTTCGAAACCATGCCGCTTCATTGCGCTGCGGATCGCGGCGCCGTGGGACGGGCCTCCGGGTATCGGCACAATGCTCCCCAACCAGAACAACTCGTTGGTATTGAAATCGCCTCCGATCAGTCTTGGCCCGCTGTGACGGGACGCTTCGTCAATCACCGGCTGGAGCTGCTCGAGGCGTTCCTCCGCATTGATGCGGGTGTCGAGATGCGCGTTCCAGACACGCACGCCTCCCCAGGGTGTCCGTATGGTCGCAGCCACGGCAAAACGGCTTCGGTCACGGATGCGCAAGTCGCACGCCTTCAGGCGCTTGACTTCAACATCGTCAATCGGATACCGGCTCACAAGGGCCAGGCCCTGGTCGACAACATTCGGCCCAGCGGCGTTGAAAGCCGCGAAGTACCCGAGTCGGCGTGCGGTCTCCTCAGCCACGCTCGCATTTGGACCGCCCGTCATAACCTCCTGGAACAGAAACAGATCCGCACCGCGCAGCCTTGGTACGCGCCGGATCGTGTCCACGACTCTATCGGGATCGGTCTCCTTCGCCAGATTGAGCGAAACGACCGAAACCGCCCGATCAGGAGCTGGATCACAGGGGTTGAGACGGTCTGTCCGCAACGATCTGCGGATCCGGCCAGAGAAAACGCGGTGAGTGTGAATGGTCATTTTTGACTCCAGATAACGCGTCGGTGATTTGCGAAGGCTATCTTACTCTATCTACCAGATAGCTGTATTTTAGATGATGCTCAAGCCGCTATGGGTTCATCATGCGAACGGGAAGGAGGTCCATCAGGAGGGCTATTCTCGTCGTTGTTGGCGCTTTAGTTTGTATCCCCTGAATAGGAGCGCGGCGGCGAACCAAAGAAAGAGCACGGCCAAAGGATAGGCAAGAAAACGAGGAAAGAAGGTCGACAGGGTTGCAAGTGCCAGTAGTAGCACGCCGGCAAAGATTGCAATCTGTGCCTCGGCTGGCTCGAATACGCGGCGGTTGATAAAGGCCGCACCGATGGTGTTCCGGATGCGGATCGCTCCAGCCGCGGCGCGTCCGGCACTCCCGCCACCACTTGTCAAGGCCGGTCGCAAATGTCGCGGTTCGCCCGGCGCATGAATTTTGTGCCGAACATCCAGTACGATTTCCGTCGAGTTCTCCAGGTCCTGAAGGTACATCGCTTCCATTTTGCTGGCGAACCCTTCGTCTTCGATCACTGCATCCAACTCGCAGTTCCCGAGCCAGCTTGCGAGATTCAGATTCGTCGAACCCACCCGTGCCCAGCGTCCGTCGGCGACAGCAGTCTTGGCGTGCAGCATGGTGCCGTTCCACTCGAACACGCGCACGCCAGCCTCCAGTAAAGGCTGATAGCCTGCCCTCGATAACGGTCTGAGGATTGGGATATCTGTCCCATTCGGCACGAGAAGGCGCACGTCGACACTGTCCATCGCCGCCGCACGGAGAGACTGGACATAGGCCGTTGTTCCCGCAAAATACGCGTCGGTCAACCAAAGTCTCCTGCGGGCCAACGCGGAAACTAGTTGATCGAGGCGAAGCAGGGCTCCCGCAGCGGGCAGTGTTGCTACCACCCGTACGCCTATATCGCCGACCGGGACCTGCGGAATCACAGGGGGCATTTCATCTGCGGAAATTGCATCACCGGTCATCGCCCATACTTGTGCGAAGGCGCGCTCTATCTCTGCGACGGCGGGCCCCCTCACCTCCACGCCGGTGTCGCGCCACGGTTCAATCTTCTTTTTCGGCTCGCCCACCCACATTCGCCCAACGCACAAGCCCGAGATGAAGCCGACCTCTCCGTCCACCGCGATCATCTTGCGGTGGTCGCGTGAGAGCCAGCCAAGCGGGCTGTCGAAGCGAGGCGGGTTGTAACAACGCACCTCGACGCCACCCGCCCGCAAACGTTCCCAGAAACGTCGCGACGCTTTGCCGAACCCGCCCAGCCAATCGTAGAGGAGTCTCACCCGCACTCCCTCTCGTGCTTTTGCAATCAGCGCATCAGCGAACTCCTGTCCAGCAGCGTCCTCGTGAATGATGTAACTCTCGAAGTGAATATGACGCTGTGCAACACGGATAGCATTGAGCCAAGCGGGATAATTTTGCCGCGCGTCCTGGAGCAAAAGGACTTGGTTTCCTTCAATCAGGGGCGCGCCCGCAGCACGCGAAAAGGCTTGGCCCGCGAGCGTGCGCATTGACGCAATGTTGTCCAACTCGTTCATATTGGCGTTGCCACCGGCAGTCTCAATAGTGAATGAGACATGCCCACCTATGCAATCATATGGAATACCGGCTTTGAATGTACTCCCAGATGGAAGCGCCTTGCGGCAGAAATGCACTGACGCGCGCCCAGGGTTGCCCTTTACACAGCGCCAGCTCATCTCACGGGCCTGGAAATCCAGATGCTGGATGAGTAGTTCAGACAGCGATTCTTCAGGCCCCGCCGGTTTGAGGCGGATGCTCTCTATTTCCGGCGGTACAGTTGTAAAGAGGGATGGCTGAGTCAGAGGATGGCAGTATCAGCACGAGCGCATCAGAAACCGACTGTCCTTCAGTGTGGGCGGACCACTCATCTGTACTCGTAGCCTCTGAATTGCATCTAAGACTACAGAGGAAAAGTTTCGTTTAGCAGCCCACTGAGTTTGCGATCAAAGTTCAGAACGCCGACGAGTTGCATGATTCCAAAGGTCGAGATGATCGCTGAAGTTCATCGACCGTCAAAGCACAGAGAGGAAACATATGAGTACTGCAGCTGCCAAATGGCCGATCTTTCAAGCGAAGTTAAAGAGGCGTGAAGAGATGGCCGAGCGCACCATGGCCTTTTATTTTGAGAAACCAGGCAGTTTTGTCTTTACCCCGGGCCAATTCATTGATATTGATCTGCTGGGTCCATCTGAAACGGACGCCGAAGGGGACACAAGAGGGTTCTCCGTCTCCAGCGCGCCGTACGAAAATACCATTATGGTGACCACGCGGCTTCGCGATACAGCGTTTAAGCGCGTCTTGAAGACCATGCCCCTGGAAACCGAAGTGAAGATAGAAGGCCCTTTTGGCAACTTGCATTTGCACAATGATGTGAAGCGGGCTGCCGTATTTCTGGCCGGCGGTATTGGTATCACGCCGATTCGCAGCATTTTGTTGGATGCTGCCAACAGAAAGCTGCCGCATCGTATTTTTCTCTTCTACTCCAACCATCGTCCGGAAGACGCTCCATTTCTGGCTGAGTTGCAGGCGCTGGAGAAGCAGAATCCAAATTTTAAATTTATCGGAACGATGACGAAGATGGAGAACTCAAAGTTGCCTTGGCAGGGAGAACGAGGTTACATCGATAAGGGAATGCTCGATAAGCATCTGAAGAATGCGTCCTCTCCCATCTACTACATCACCGGGCCATCGGGCATGGTGAACGGCCTGCATATCATGCTGAAAGAGGCTGGCATTGATGACGACGACGTCCGTACTGAAGAGTTCACAGGCTACTAAATCGAGCCTTATGCAAGGGCACATGACCGGAAAGGAAAAGAAGCATGTCGGCTGAATCTCTTGTTCCTCCCTTCACTCTGGACATCGCGATAAAGAAGGTTCGTCTCGCTGAAGATGGCTGGAATGGGCGCAATCCGGAAAAGGTGGCTTTGGTGTACACCCCGGACTCTCAGTGGAGAAACCGCGCGGAATTTGTAAATGGGCGGTCTGAAATCGTTGCATTCCTCAAGCGCAAGTGGTCCAAGGAACTCGACTACCGACTGATCAAGGAAGTCTGGGCATTCAGTGAGAATCGGATTGCTGTCCGCTTCGCCTATGAGTGCCATGATGACTCTGGAAATTGGTTTCGCTCTTATGGAAACGAAAACTGGGAGTTCGATGAGCACGGCCTCCTACGGAGACGATTTTCTTCGATCAATGATCTTCCGATCAAGGAGTCAGATCGCAAGTTTCATTGGCCGCTTGGACGCCGTCCGGATGACCATCCTGGGTTGAGCGATCTTGGTCTGTGAGTGCCACAACGTGCGGATGTACGAATATTCGCACAATACGTTCTGCTGACGCGCGATCGGGCACGTTTTCTCTGAGGCCGCATTTCATCGTGCGTGGTGCGGATCAGAGTAAGATCGGTATCGCGTAAGTCTTGAAATGTTCCAGTGGTCGAAGCTGTGTGGGGATCATTCTCAAGACTTTGGTAGATTGAAGTCGCTCAATTTGTATTCTGAAATCTCAATATCTTCCTTATTGGTCGAATAGATCGCCCAGAGAGAGCCGCGGTGTTCCATAGCTTGAGGGTATTGAAAACTCCCGTGCCCGCCCTTGTGCTTGCCTGAATAGCGCAATGGTGGCGCACCCTTTCGGAGCGCAATAGGGTGAGAGAAGCTCCAGCCATCACGACTGAATGAGATTGCCAGTGGATCGCGTGCTTTCTGATTTGGGTTGTTGATCAGGTAGTACCAACCGTTCGAAAGCCTGCCAGAAAAATTCTTACTGGTCGCGTCCGGATAATTGGTGCGTGTGGGCGTGGACCACGTTCTTCCCTGGTCGTGGCTGATCGATTGATAGAGATATTTCGAACCGCCAGCATCGCGGAAGATGAGATGGCCGGTTCCTTGAGGGTCGATGTACCAGCTCGGCTCACTCATATCGTCTACTGGAGGCTTGCCTGGTAACTTTGTTACAGTCCAGTGGAGGCCATCAAGGCTACTCGATACAGCCGTATGCATGACCCCATAGCTGTCTCGACAGGTCATAAATAAATGTCCACCGAAAGGACGCGGGGGGAAGTTATTCATGCAGTTATCGAGATACGTGCCGAGCTTATGCCAGGAGGAACCATACCACTCGAATCGGACAAGCCTGAGATTATGCCATGCTTCAGAACGCATGCCGTTTTTTCTGGATCCATCACTGGATGCAGCGAAAGCATACAGATGTCCGTTCTGCGTGAAAATTCCGCGAGCGATCCAAAGGGCAGGGATGGGCAGACTATCCACCAAAACGCCTGCAGCCGACCAGTGGTGTCCATCCGAGCTTGTCGCGTAATCAATGCGTTGCTGACCGTTATCCTCATTTACCTTGCCCGACGACCATATCGCCCAGAATTTGCCCTTGTACCAAGCGATATACGAGTGAAGATTGAACTGCCATTGGCCGGCCTGTGCGCGATACACAGGGCTCGTGACGGAGGATGCTAGCGGCAGCTGCATCGGGGCAATAAGGGACTGCCTGTTCTGAAGGAGATTTACAGAGTTGCGATCAGAGTGTACAGCCCCAATAACGGCCGCCAAAATCATTAGACATACAATCTTCATTGTGCCTCTTTCTGGCGGGGCATCGGCGCAACCGATCAATCACAGTGTATTTTTACCGGCAGGCAGGCAACTGATCCATAGAACGTAGGACGATGGCGGCATCTCGGAAAGCAATATGGCGTGTCGCTTCCTGATTGAACTCCAACGACTGCGCTCACGCTGCTTTTATCTTTACACCTTGCTGATTTCTGTTCCTCGGCTAACGGGCTTGCTCTGTATGGACAAGATCAAGCTGGGCCACCGAATGCTTCGCTTGCTTGTGCACCGCATTCGTCTTGGAAAGATTCAGCTGAAAAATCCGTAACGCTGCAGCCGGTACTTTGACTTGCCATTGCACGTTTCCATTTGATCCGCGTGTCGCGGGGACTGTTTCGCCTGTTTTCGCATTCTTTACCGCAAACGTTGTCGAACCTAGCCCCACCGCCGCGGGATCAAAGGATATAGTTCCGGAATACATGTGTTCCGAGTCGGTATTGGCAAGCGTTAGCCATACCGATGAGCCATCGACCGTCGGCACCACTTCCAGCGAGTCTGCTACTGGATCTACGGATGCATACGAGTGAAGATAAGGAAGGGCTTCGTCGAGACTCTTCAGGATTGGATGGTTTGCGGCGTATTTTTTGAGTGCGGGCAGGGTATTGATTTCGTTTCCCAGATCTACGACAGCGCGGAACTGCTGCAGATCAACAACTCCAGATTTTATCTGCTCGTCCGTGACAAAGTGTGGAATCACGCGGTTATGCCGCCAGAAATCACCCAGCTTGATCGTAAGACTTGGAAAGGCCTCCAGATCATAA
>JBDTBI010000190.1:0-4756 GCA_039924215.1 Acidobacteriaceae bacterium | reverse complement strand
CTCGCTTCTTCCATACGCCTCGAATATCTTCCGGCGTAAATCATCATCGTAGGCTCGCGCCATCCCGTTGTCGTCGCTAGAGTCTCGCCTCCTCTACACTACACCATCGTGGCTATTGCTCTAGGATATGGCAGTCTTGATGCAGTCATTTTATTGGGATGCCCCCAAGCTCGATAATAAAGAACACGAGTGGTGGAATTTCATCGCAGAAAAGGTCGAGGATCTTGGAAAAGCTGGCATCAATGCGTTGTGGCTTCCCCCTGTCAGCAAGGCCGCCAGTAACACGTCCATGGGATACGATCCATACGACTATTTCGACCTTGGCGATTTTGACCAAAAGGGCGGGGTGAAAACGTGGTACGGCAACTCGACCGAGCTGAAGGCCCTGATCGCTAAGGCACATGAGAATGGTATCGGACTTTACGCCGACATGGTAATCAACCACAATTCCGGGGCCGACCAGGAGGAAATCAATCCGCTGGATGGTGAGAAGCGCTGGACAAAATTCACTCCTAAAAGCGGTCGGTTTCCGCGCGATTGGAATTGCTTCCATCCTAGTCGGTACGAACAGGTGATGATGGAAGGGGAGAACTTCGCAGGGTTCCCACATCTGTGTCACCGTAATCCAGTCGTCTACATGGAGCTTTTTAATTACTCTCGCATGCTCATAGAAGAGCTCGGCTTTGACGGATTCCGTTTTGATTTTGTCAAGGGTTTTGGCGCATGGATGATCGGCATCCTATCCAAATACAAATATGTAAGGGATGGCCAGGAATTTACTCCCTATGTAGTTGGAGAGCTATGGTCTGGGCAGGATGACATCGATACATGGATAGAGAAAGTCAATAGTTATTCGGATAACCAGATTGCAGCTTTTGACTTTCCTCTCCGTTATCAATTGAAGAAAGTTTGTGACGAGCCAAATTACGATCTGCGCAACCTCACATACGGAGGATCTGTTGTGATGAAGCGGCCAGCCCACACAGCCACCTTTGTGGATAACCACGACATGGGGGCAGACACGATCGTCCACGACAAGTTGATGGCTTATTCATTCATTATGGTGCACGAGGGTTATCCTACTATTTTCTGGTTTGATTACTACAACAACGGCCTCGCCCGTCCGCTCACGCCAAATGGCATTGACGCTCTAATTCAGGTACATCACAAAAACGCTGGCGGCGACTCAGAGATCCTCCATGCAGACCCGGACCTCTACATCATGCAGCGTGTTGGATTCAGGGACAATTCGACCGCCCAGCCGGGACTTATCTACGTACTCAATAACCTGGGAGATCGATGGTCGGGGACCTCTGTCAAGACGAAGTGGGTTAATCAGAAGTTTATCCCCGTCGCTTGGGACGGTCATGACTCTGCTCATCCAGATGAGCGAACCACTGACGCTGATGGTAATGCCGAATTTCCAGCTCCTCCTCGGGGCTATTGCGTTTATGTCCCGACATAGCTGCAACGAAGGTATTGCAATCAACATTTCCGCAAATTAGGCCTGAATTGTCTAAGAGACTGTTGAAATTCGTCGCGATGCTGCGTTTCGTTTTGGAATTTGCGCTTCTGCCGGCTTCAAAGCTGTTTGAACCGGTTGTTTGTCGGGTGTTCATGTGGCTTTGCTGGCATTCGCGCATCGCTCCGAGGGGGGTGATTCCGTTCTTCCAATTCCCGCCGGAGGTCCGGGAAATCGTCTATCCAACCAACGCCATCGAGAGCCTGAACATCGCCCTATGTTTTACCGTGTCCCGTCTTCACCCGAACCACATCGTCGATCCTCATTCGTGATCTGCTAGAAATTATTGTCCCTGCTTTGTTTCCGCTTTGCGATAATGCTCGGAGAATCCAGGAATGATTTTCTCGACATAGTCCTTGACGTGTGTAGCGGCGAGTCCAATTAACGCGTTCTGGAGAAGTCCCCAAGCGCGCGATCCTTTGTCATTAATGTGGACAGGTGATTCAGAATCACCCTCGCGGATGTATGAATCGCTTCCAGTTGTGGTCGTACGATGATAGTTAGGGGAAACATATTCGTGGCGCCCACGCCGCTTGCGGTGGGAACCGGCCATATTTGCGACTAACATTCCTCCGCCTAATGCCAGGCCAAGAAAAATGAACGGGCGTCTCTCGAAATGGCACCGCCAGTCGGCGGTGCACCGTACTTTGTCTTCGAGCTCTTGAAGATTCGACCTGAGATCCACTCGTTTACCGTCGATGTGGCTCTTTATTTGATCGGCTGTTTGGCCCATTGCACATTCTCCTTGATGCTAGCGATGGTTTGGGTAGGTGAACTAACCTCTCGCAGTTTTTTCACGCCCGCTGTCAGAATGATTCCTCCAGCACTGGCGAGCACGGCCGCTACGATCAACGAAGCCGCCCAAGTGGGCAGCACCAATGCGAGTGCGTAAACCACCGTCCAAACGAGGAAAAGCGCAGCTAATAATATGCAGACGACGCCGATTATCAGAAAAGGAGCAGCGCCTTTTGCTTTGTCCGTTTCGGCGACGATCTCACTTTTCGCAAGGCGTACTTCGGACCGAACAATATCCTGAATATCGCCGGCAATGTCGTGCAACACATCTGAAATGGAACGCTCTCTTGTTGCCATAGGCCCTCCCATTATCCACGAGAGCTGCTGCTGAATGCTCGTGCGATAAGGAAGCCCAACCCCGCAGCGATTAACAAAGCCGGTCTGGGGTTCTTTTTTACAAGACCTTCTACATCGTCCATCATCCTGCCGAGATCATTTTCGCGGACATAGTCAGCGGTTGCACTGAGCTTGTCGGCGGCGGCGTGGGCAACATCCGTGATTTTGTCCACGCCCGGCAGATGATCGGCTTGCGCGTGTAAAGCGTCAGCAGCGGCATCCAACCCGCTTGCAGCTGTAATACGGTTTTCGTCTATCCTCTCGGCTGCCGCAGTACCGAACTCTGTGAGTTTGCTTTTGGTCTGTTCCACAGCCTCAGAGATGCGGTCCGAAACGGGAAAATCAGTTTGCGAGTCTTGGGTTGATTTGGTTGTGGACATAGTTCAGCTCCTCTGTTGTCACCGTAATAGACCTCAATTAACATTGCGCGGGCCAAAGACGCGTGCCTTAACTGCATGTGTAAGAGTGCCCAACTCGGGTTGCGGTTGCCTGCTGCGGCCTGCGTGGCCGTTTAAGCCAGCTTTCGACCTGAACTATCCTCACATGAATACGAAGTTGGATAGTGGCCGACTCGGAGAAGAAATCAGGCATCGTACTGCAAGTAGGCGCACGCACACGAGAATTGAGGGTTCACTATGTATCACCATGTAAAGAAGCTGATGTACATCGTAAATATAGGAGAACCGGATGCACGGTTTGGGAATATGTTGCTCGAACAATTTGGCGGAGCAAATGGAGAACTGGCAGCAGCTATGCAGTACACCATTCAGGGATGGAATTGCGTCGATGATCTTGGTCGCCGCGACTTGCTGTTAGATATAGGTACGGAGGAACTAAGTCATTTGGAGATAGTGGGAGCCCTGATTCGTATGCACATGAAGTCACTTAAGACAGACCGAGAAGCTGCGGAGATTGAACCGATGGTAACGATTGCCGGCGGGGGCGGAGTAAATCTATGCGACTCGATGGGAAACGCGTGGACATCCACCTATCTGAAGATCACCGGTGAGCTGGATGTGGATCTGCGAAGCAATATCGCGGCGGAGTCGAGAGCGAAGATTGTCTATGAACGATTAATTGACCACACAGACGATCCGGGCTCTATCGACACCCTGCAGTTTCTGATGACCCGCGAAATCACCCATATGAAAGCATTTCAGGCCGCATTGGACAACCTGAAGAAACCAGCTTTCTCTATCGGTATGCTCAAGCCGACGCCGGGAATTGTAGATGAATACTTCAACGATTCTACCGGCGCTGGCAGCGAAGGCGACGAAGACACACATGGACCCTGGACTTCATCGTTCGGACTGCACTTGGTGGAGTCACAAATGAGCGGGGGCAAAGGCCTCTCCGTCCATGATGTGGATGGAAGACTCGATGGCGAGGATCGCGGGGTACAGGACGAAGCTCCAAAGGCGAATACATCTCCATTTAATGGTGTTGTTGGGAACAAACATGCGGGTCGCGGTAAGGCACAAAATGGCGGAGCCGCCAAGACTAATCGGAAACGGTAGGAACGGCGACAACGATATGAAGGATAGCCGCGAGCGTTAAGGAATACCAGAATAAAGGATGAATCTAGGTCGCACGAAAGGAGGTGCAAGTCTCCAATGTGGACGCTCGCACCTTTTCATCTTGAAAGGTTCACGTGGACCCATGGTCGCCACGGATGGATAGATTGATCCGGCTTCTGGAAAGAACCTCAGACTTCTGATGTGCTGTTTCGGAAGATTGGTACGCGGTTTTAGACTGTTCCTGCGCCTGGTTCTTCCCTTCCCCGTGACGGCCCTGCTCGTGATGTTCTGCTGCTCCCTTGTGTAGCTTGGAAAGCTTTGTCATGCTGCTCCGCGACCTGTTTGTGTGTTTCGTGTACCACAAATTCCCTTACTTCGACGCAATAGATCGTGTCTAGTAGAGATGCGTAATCCAGTACTACGTTGTCCGATGCAAGGAAATGCTGCCTTATTGATATTGATGTTGATATTGCCAACTTCATATGCGGTGATATCCAAATTAGATTTCGTGACAAGCCAACTCAATAGTGTGTGAGCGCTTCAAACTGGCCAGTTGCAGCAATATTGGCACAAATATATCGGGGAT
>JBDTBI010000189.1:0-7024 GCA_039924215.1 Acidobacteriaceae bacterium | reverse complement strand
AAACAGGGCAGCAAGGCTACGATAGCGAAAGCAACGCATAGTGTTCTCCATTTCCAGGTCGGGAACATTTACCAAACAATCATTTCGATAACGAAATTCTATCTGGATGAGAGATGCAGGAGAGGATAAAGTTCAAGGGTTGCCGCGGCGTCTTCGTATAGTGGCCAGAGTGGCACCTGAATTATGGCGGCTGGCTGCGTGGCTGGCTTTAGCTACCCGTCTGCAGATGGTGGCGAACATCCGCACCACGCACCCAGAAGATCACGTCTTCTGCAATGTTGGTGGCGTGATCGCCAACTCGCTCCAGGTTCCGCGCAATTAATAACACGTTCAACGCCTGTTGCGTGTGCGCTGGCTGCTCTTGAATGCAATGCGTCAAGGTGCGGAAGATGGCGCGGTTCAATTCATCCACTTCGTCATCCAGCAACAGCACCTTTTCTGCCATCGCCGAATCGGCATCGATAAATGCCTGCAGGGCATCCCGAACCATCCTGGCGGCCAACGACGCCAACTTGGGAATATCAACCGGCAACTCAACGACGGGAACGGTCTGCAGATCGCGAACCCGCTCCGTAATTTTTACGGCGCGGTCGCCTACACGTTCCAGATCGGCGTTGATCTTGATCACCGACAGAATGAACCGCAGATCGATCGCCATCGGTTGTTCCATGGCGAGAAGATCGAGCGCCATCTGGTCAATGGCTCGCTCCATGCGGTTGATTGCAGGCTCCGAGCGCATCACCAAATCGCAAATGGAGACATCGCCCACCCTGTACGCCTCGATCGCACGCTGGATCGCCTGCTCGGCCATTCCGGCCATCACCAGCAGCTTCTCCTTCAAATCATCGAGGTTCTGGTGGAACCGAGTACGTGTCATCCAAACCTGCCTGTAATGTAATCTTCCGTCCTCTTGTCTGTGGGTGTAGTAAAAATCTTCGTGGTCGCACCAAACTCAACAAGATATCCATTTAGGAAGAACCCCGTGATCTCAGCAACGCGCGCCGCCTGCTGCATATTGTGGGTGACGATCACAATCGTGTACTCCACCTTTAACTCAAAGATTAAATCCTCAATCTTTGCGGTAGAAATCGGATCCAGCGCCGACGCGGGTTCGTCCATCAGTAACACTTCGGGATCGATAGCGAGCGCCCGCGCAATGCAAAGCCGCTGCTGTTGGCCGCCCGACAGGCTGGCCCCGGACTTGCTCTTCCAGACGTCTTTTACCTCCTCCCACAGCGCGGAACGGCGCAAACTGCGCTCGACGATTTCGTCCAGTCGTTTACGCTGGGTGATTCCTCCAATGCGCAGCCCGCTGGCGACATTGTCATAGATCGACATGGTTGGGAACGGGTTGGGCCGTTGAAATACCATGCCGACACGCCGGCGAATCGCTACCGGCGGTGCATCGTGATAAATGTCCAGATCGCCCAGCTTTACTGAGCCTGTCACGCGGGCAATCGGATTCGTCTCGTGCATCCGATTCAGGCAGCGCACAAACGTTGACTTGCCGCAGCCGGAAGGTCCAATCAATGCGGTAGCACGATTGGCCGGAATCATCAGGTTGATATCATGCAGCGTATGCGAACTGCCATACCAGGCGTTCAGATTCTGTACTTCGATTCCTGCGCCCACATACCCCCCAACGTCGTTCTATGAACCAACTCCGGCTGGCCCTGTCGTTAGCCACTACAACTCTTGAGTCTTCCGCAGGCGAAGAAGCCGGCACGTATTCTGGAATGGAAGTGCGGAACAATTCTGCTGCCTTGAGTCTTCGAATCAATCCGCCGCGTCAAGAAAAAGCACCGCCAGACGCCTGCACTTGAAAGGCTAGCAGCATTATGTAAACAGGCGATGAATCGACATTTGAAGACCAAGTCCGTAGACGGCCACAGAATCGCTCTCGGCCTTGTGCTTCACCCGTCCTGCTCCTGCACAGAAAAGGTGGCAGGAGCTTCGAAATCAAGCTAGGAGATGGGATTTTGGATTTCGATAAGTGGATAGCCCTGATCTTTCCATCCATCGAAACCGCCCCGCAACGGACGCACTCGTTCAATTCCGAAGCGGCGCATCGTCATCGCCACTTTTGCGCTGGTCGCTTCACTGGGGCATGTGCAGTACAGCACGACATCCCGGTCCCGCGGAATCTCCGCATTCCGAGCGATCAGTTCGTCCGGCAACAGTCGTACTGCTCCCGGCAGAATCCTTGGATCCGGCAGAATATCGAGGGGATGACGCAGATCAATGATGTAGAGGCTTTCACCGCGATCCATCATGGCTTTCAGCTCATCGGGGGCAATTCGCATCGTATTGATTTTGTGCAAAAAGCTCCTTTGTCGCAGCACACGATACAGCAGGATTCCAATGACCACCAAAAGCACCAGGACGAATGCTGAGCGGCCCATCCAGTGCAATACCGCATCGTTCCGGCGAATAGCATTGCCGAAAAATCTTCCCACCAGAACAAACGTCGTTACCCACAAGAAGGTCCCGGCCATGTCATACAACAGGAAGGTCCGATACTTCATTCTGCTCTGACCGGCCAGCGGCGCAGCCATCGTATTCAACCCCGGAATGAATTTCGCCAGTAGCAGCGAGGCGGGCCCATGCCGCGTAAGCATGTTCTCCGTCTTTCGCACACAGGAGGCGGCTTCCAGCGAATACTTGCAGAGCCAACGCGTCACTGAACTGCCATACCGTCCGCCGAGGCGAAACCAAACGGAGTCCGCAACCGCACTTCCTGCCATGGCGGCGAGAATGATCCCTTCGAGTGACATGTTGTGGGTTGCGGTTAACGTACCCGCCGTCAGCAAAATTGGAGAACTGGGCAAAGGAATTCCCAGTTGCTCGACCAGGACCCAGCCAAACAGGATCCAGTAACCGTACTGTAGAAATAACTCGACTGTCACGTGCATAGAATCAACCGTGGTGAGGGTGCATTCTTCTGATGATAAAACTTGGCAAAAGGATCAACTGAATTTCATTGCGGATTCGGCGCCGGCGTTTCTTCCTCAAGAACCGCCGGCGCGTCCGCAGCCCAATAACTCGTCCGGGCCAGCACCTGTGCCTCCAGGGGTCGCCTTAAGACTACGCTCAGGGTATGCAGCCCGGGCTTCGGATTCGAAGGCTGAAAGCTGAGAAGGTACCGGTTGTGTACCTGGTTGGCCAACATCGCCAGTTCGCTGTCCAGTCGCTTCCCGCTCTCGAAGCGAAGCGTTTGTCCCCCGATCATGCGTGGAATTGCCGCTGCGGCGTTCTTTCGAAGGGCGGCAACGGCCATTTTTACGGGCGCCAGCAAATCAACCCCACCCGGCGATCCAGAGAAATCAAACAGATCGGCGCGAGCAGGACTAAAGGCAAGGCTGTAGACGATCACATCGCTCTGCCCGATTTTGCGCACCACTTCCGTCATCGGTGTGCGACTACCGTGATCCCGTGTCTCGCTCAGCAATAGAATGACGCGTTGATTTTGCACCGGCTCATCCGCCAGCATATCCACCGCATACCAAACGGAATCCAGGATCGCCGCTCCATCATTCCCAGGACGAATCGAATCGATGGCCTGCTCCACGGCATTCGAGATACTGGTGAAGTTCTGGAGCATGCGCGGCTGGCTATCGAATTCCACAACTGCGATGCGATGGGACGTGTTCCCCGCCAACGCATCCACCATGATCGGCAACCCGCGATACTTGTAGAACTCGCGCCCAGCGGAACGGCCCACCTGTACCAGCACCACAATCGATATTGCCTGATTGTAGGTTTCCGTATCCAGGTGAATCGTCTGCTCTACCCCGTTATCCGTGACCCGAAAATCCTTCGCATGCAAATTGAATACGGGCTCCCCGGCTTTGGTTTCGACCAGGGTGGGGACCAGCACCAGGTTCGTGCGGGTGCGCAACGTCATCTGTGGGGCCTGGGCGCGTGCAAGGAGGCCGCAATAGAAATCAGGAGAACGCACGGGAACAGCCAACAGACGAAAACACGCCGCATGCTCCATTTCTACACCGATCTGGCTTGTGCCGAACCGATGCTTCATGGCGCTCTGCGGCGCGTTATGACAAAACGAAATACCCTAGAATCCCCGCCAGGTACTATTTCCCAGCATGCACCAGTGGCATATTTACGAGATGCTCACCGATGAACCAGGCCTGCAATTCATTCGTTCGGACCACGTCGCCAGCCAGCATGTCGTTTGTGCCATCGTCACCCTTGTCAGCAGCTTCGTGGGCAAGTGCACGGGCAGCCAGAATGATCTGCTCATGCCCCTCCAGAAGCCCGGCAATTTGGGCAGGAACTTCCTGGCGTCCGCGCGGTGGGCGCTTCAAACGGCTTAGTTCCGCCACATCGTGTGCCATGGCGACGCTGACGCCGCCGAGTGTCTGAATGCGTTCGGCGATCGTATCGACCAATTCAGCCTGCTCACCGTAATGCTTGTCGAAAAGCAGGTGCAACGAATAAAACGTGGGGCCACTCACCTGCCAGTGGCTTTTCTTGTATAGATCGCGAAGAGTCATCGTATCTGCCAGCAACAGGTTGAGCTTTTCAACGATCTTTTGCCGAACGTCTGCATTCAGCCCGATCGACAGATGTTGAATAACCGTTCCAAACTTCTGGATTTCTCCCCCATGCTGATTCGTTTGAGGGGTAATATGATCGGTCGAAGTTGAAGTCATAGTTGCGGTCGTCATAGCTTTATTCTCCTTGGTCGCTCTCTCATTAAGATGGCCGGTTTGAGTTGCGGGATGCCGCAAAATAGGACGTTTCGTTCGTTCAACACGATGTGGAACCTGCATCGAGCTGTAATATTCAAAGGCTCATGCGACGCATGCGACCACCCTGCTCCAACAGATACACTTCATTACGCCACAAAACCTTGCGGCTGCAATAGCTTGTCACCCAGAACAGAATCCCTAACAGGTCTCGAAGCGGATACAGCAGCACGCTTGGCCACGAGGATTTTTCCTGTACGACGCTTTTGCTCACCGAAAAAGCCAGCAGCATCCGGGTACCAATGCTCCAGAACAGGGCTCCTGCCGCAAGCCAACCCCAGTGGACGGGTCGCATTCCGCAGAGGGCTGCCGCGGCCAGAAGGCCGAAAGGAACGCTGAAGGTAAGAGCCGTTCCCAGGTGGCCCTTCGGGCGCGAGAACCGCGTGCTCTTCATCCATCGCGCCTGGTGCTGCATGGAAGACCAGAAGGAGTCATGCAGCACGATATGGTCAATGACATGATGGGAAAGCACGACAGTGTGGCCTCGCTCCGCAACCCAATTCCCCAATAAAAAATCATCCGCACAGTAATCCCCCATAGGGAGAAACCCGCCAATCTCTTCCAGGCAGGAGCGGCGGATCGCCATGGTCGGGCCCAGCGCGAACTTCATCCCTTCCAGCATGTCCGCGACAAGCACGCCCGCACTCATTTCAATCGACATGGCCGCGGACTCAATCCGAGACCATAGCCCTCCCTGAACCGCTACGCCCCGATACAGACAGGTCACCGCACCTACGTCCGGATTGGAAAACGGCGCCACCACTTCGCGCACATACCCGGGGCACACCCGAACGTCGCTATCGCTGATGATCAGCAAGTCATGCTGCGCAGCCTGCAACATCCGCTCCAGCGACTGTATTTTCGCGTTCGGTATGGTGGGTTCTCCACTGGCAAGAAACTGGACGGGAACACGCGGGTATCGGGCTGCGACCCTTCGAGCTGCGGCCAGCCCGAGGTCGTCCATCTGCCGCGCGCAGAAGAGAATTTCATAAGCCGCATAATCCTGCTGAAAGAAGGTGGCAAGGTGCGCCTCCAGGTCCACCTCCGCGCCGTGCAGGGGCTTTAACAGACTGACCGGCGGCTGAAAGAAGGTTTGTGCGGCGTCCTGCCTCCGCCCCGCAAATCGACGCACCGCCAGTGCTACCAGTACCGTGTATACGGTTGAGGTGAATAGGCCGAACAGGCCGAGTCCGAGTGCGAAATCAAGCAGTTTTTTCATGAATTGCAGACGAAGACCGAAGACAGGATACCGAAAGATTAGAATCTCCAATCGATGAAACGGTGGAAGATTCCAGGGCTGCGGGCCTCAGGGACGTTTTTTGGAATCGCGCGGCGGCGTGGTGACGATGATTGGACGGCGCAGCGGCACCAGGCCGGACTCAGAGAAATGGCTTCCCTGCTGCGCCCTGGTTAACATCTCCGTGCGAACATAATCGACAAAGCTTTGCATCTGGCGGTTCATCTCTTCCATCCGCTCACGCATCTGCAAAACAATGGCGATGCCAGCAATGTTCACCCCCAGATCGCGTGCAAGATTCAGGATAAACTCCAGGCGTTCGAGGTCTTCTTCCGTGTAAAGCCTCGTATTGCCCTCGGTCCTTGATGGTTTCAACAGCCCTTCGCGCTCGTACAGACGAAGCGTCTGAGGATGGATGCCGTACATTTCGGCAACCGATGAAATCATGTATGCACCCTTGGACTTGCGCTTGGTGGCCATCCTTTTCTCCTCCTGCGGCCTTTCGCCTGCGATATTCTCGTACGATCACGATCCACTGGCTATGCTAAAATTCTGCACCATGCAGACCGCGAGAAATAGGTTCTTGCTTCTTGTCTTGCTGCTTCTTTGCGGCCTGCCTCTTCAAGCGCAGAATGATCAGGCCAAGAAGCCAAAGCTTCACTTCCAGCCGGGGACCTGGGAAATCGATTCCGTCACCACGACGCCGACTGGCAGAATCGTTTCGTCCCAGACCACCCTCTGCGCCAAAGAGCAGCTCGACTTCTGGAAAGTCACGCAGGCCAATCTGGCTTGCAAGACTCCAAAAACCCATTCCGACTCTCCAGCTACGCTGCGCGTCAGCGTCCATTGCGAATACACCGGAGAGAATCTTCATTCTGAAATCCTGTCAGATGCAGTCGAAACATTTTCCGACCACGGCGACAGCTTCACGCTGGAAGGAACCACGACGACTAAAACCGCGTATCAGGGGGTCCATCCCAAGCAAACCTCCATTAATCTCGAGGCAACTGCCCACCGT
>JBDTBI010000188.1:0-2862 GCA_039924215.1 Acidobacteriaceae bacterium | reverse complement strand
CGTCGAGGGCGTCGTTTTTGATCGCCTCCAGAGCCTCATTGGCCCGGTCGAGATAGAAAGCTGTCACCTTCGTTTGCAGGTTGATGGCAGCGGCGACCTCCAAAAAGTCCTTGGCATCCGCTCGAGTCATGTTGGTCACGCTGCGTATCTGCCGCTCGCCCCACAGCAAACTGTCGTAATCAAACGCAGGCATGCGGTCCAGATGAATCGCATTGATTGCGACGACGCCTCCTTTTCGCAGGCAGGAAAGTGCAGCGACCACGACATCCCCGCTCGGCGCAAATGTCAGGGCTCGGTCCAGTTTCACCGGTGGCGTATCTGTCTCGCTTCCGACCCAGGCGGCGCCTAGCGATTCTGCGAATTTGCGGTGCGACGCGCCACGGCTCGAGACATAGACTTCACATTTCCAGGCGCGCAGAACAGCGATCGCAAGATGCGCGGACGCACCAAAGCCAAACAGTCCGACACGCTCCCCGGGCTGGACTCCAGCCACCCGGAGGGTGCGAAATCCAATGATGCCCGCGCAGAGCAGAGGCGCGGCATGCAGATCGTCCAGTTCCTGCGGCAAGGCGAAAACAAAATCGGTCCGCGCAGTCGTATATTCCGCATAGCCGCCGTTGACTGTATATCCCGTAAAGGTCGGAGCGTCGCACAAGTTCTCCATGCCGTTGCGGCAATACCAGCAGGTTCCGTCCACGCCACCCATCCAGGAAACGCCGACCCGCGCACCAAGGGGCAGTTCAGGAGTTGCGCCGTCTACAATCTCGCCCACGATCTGATGGCCGGGAATCAAGTTCGCAGAGTGGGGTGGAAGTTCACCCTCAACGATATGCAGGTCGGTGCGGCACACGCCACAGGCACGGACACGCAGAAGAACGTGGCCCGCCCGCACGCGAGGCCGCGAAATGTCTTCAATTCGTAGCGGGTGACTTGCGACCTTGCCTGGAGAACTGAGAACTGCCGCCTTCATCTGATTTGTTCCCACTACTTATGGGATGCAGGACACGACGTTTTCGAATCTTTCGAGAATTTTGCTCTATTGCTGCGGCTGGATCGCAGGTGCGGCATCCAGCTCAAACAGCAGCAGCGAACGACCCGTCACGTCATAGGTGTCACCGAAGTTCTTCTTCTCATCGGGTTTGGAGCTTACGTCTTCGAAATTCGTATCGATCAGCAAACGCCAGGCGGAACCCTCGGGGTAGTCCGGCAGGGTAAATGCAACCATATCGAAATATCCGTTGACGATCAGGAGCAAGGTCACTTCATGCCCGCGCTGATGAATCCCTGTCGTCTGGGCGCGGCCATCCATCAGCATGCCAAAGCAACGCATATCGCTATCGCCCCAATTTCTGTCCTCCATCTCCGCGCCGTTGGCATTGATCCAGGTCACATCCTTGACGCCGAGGCTCTCGTTATATTCCCCGGTCAAAAAGAGATTGCGGCGGAGAATCGGATATTTGTGGCGCAAGCCTGTCAGTTTTTGCACAAAGCGGGTGAGGGGCTCATTCTTTTCTCTCAGATCCCAGTCCACCCAGCTGATGTCATTGTCCTGGCAGTAGGCGTTATTGTTGCCTTGTTGCGTGCGAGCGAACTCGTCACCGGCAAGCATCATGGGTGTTCCCTGGGAAAGCAGAAGGGTCGCCATCAGATTACGCATCTGACGTCGTCGAAGAGTGTTGATTTCGGGGTCGTCCGTGGGACCTTCAGTTCCGCAGTTCCAGGAATGGTTGTCGGAGATCCCGTCTTTGTTGTCTTCGCCATTGGCTTCGTTGTGCTTGTCGTTGTAAGACACCACGTCGTTGAGCGTAAAACCATCATGGGTGGTGATGAAATTGATGCTTGCCCACGGCCTTCTTCCCTGGCCATTAAAGAAACCCTCAGAAGCGCAGAGACGCTCCGTCAAGGCGGAGGCAGTCCCGGTACCCTTCCAGAATTCGCGGCCATCATCGCGGAATTTGTCGTTCCATTCCGCCCAGCCCGGCAGAAATTCCCCCACCTGGTATCCACCGGGACCGCAATCCCAGGGCTCGGCAATCAGCTTGACGGTATTCAAGACCGGATCCTGGCTACATGCTTTTAGAAACCCGCTCTGGTTATCGAACCCGTTCGGCTCGCGCGCGAGGATGGTCCCAAGGTCGAAGCGAAAACCGTCCACATGCGTCTGCTGCACCCAGTAACGCAGACTGTCGGTCACCATCTGAAGAACGCGCGGATGACTTAGATTCACGGTATTGCCAGCGCCGGTGTCATTGATGTAGTAGCGCTTCTGATCCGGGAGCAGCCGATAGAAACTGGCGTTGTCGAGTCCTTTGAAGGACAAGGTCGGACCGAGTTCGTTGCCTTCTGCGGTGTGGTTATAGACAACATCCAGGATCACTTCCAACCCCGCCTGGTGAATTCGCGCCACCATCTCTTTGAATTCGCGCAGCGTCTGCGCGCGGTCGGAGGCATATCTCGGGTCGGGCGCAAAATAACCGATGCTGTTGTATCCCCAGTAGTTGGTCAGGCCCTTCTCCAGCAGATGGTTATCGTTGATAAAGGCGTGGATCGGAAGCAGCTCGAGCGACGTGATACCAAGCGACTTGATGGAATCCAGTACCTCTTTTGTGCCAAGTCCCGCGTAGGTACCGCGCAGATGCTCCGGCACCGATGGGTGCTTCTTGGTATAGCCACGCACATGCATTTCGTACAGAATGGTGTCATCGAATGGAATGGCCAGGTGAGCCCTGCTGCCTTTCTTGTCTCGCCCCGGCGCGCCGGTCCAGTCGAAATTTGGCTCGACTACAACACATTTCGGCATGAACGGGGCGCTGTCGCGCTCGTCAAAAGTAAGATCGTCCCCCGACTCCAGCTGATAGCCGA
>JBDTBI010000187.1:0-2911 GCA_039924215.1 Acidobacteriaceae bacterium | reverse complement strand
GTACGCGCCGTACGGACCCTTTTGTGCGATCGTGCCGGAACGCGTGCCGAATACCGTGGCGGCGGAGGCACTCGCCTTGATTAACAGCTCCGGTGCGTTGGGCGCTTTTTTTGGCAGCTATTTCGTGGGGTGGATCCAGGGCGCCACCGGCAATGCGCGGGCCAGTTACCTGCTGATGGCCGTCGCACTCATTTGCGCAGCCGGCTTGATGCTGTTACTCGGCGATGGGAAGGTCAATGATGGGGAAGGTCAATCCGAAGCAAGACCACACAATGCAGGATTGGCATAGGTCAGCAATCACAGGTGGGTACACTGGAGGAGAATTCGTACCGCGACGTGAGGAACCTTCTCGATGGATACTCCCGGTTTTGGAATGAGGGCCGAATACTAACTTATGTCCTTGCAGCGACCCTTATAAAAAATGGATGGAATCGATGCCGATGCTCAGAATTGCTTATCGGGAGATGCACGAAACGCTGACCCGCATACTTATCCAATACGGCTTCAACTCCGATCGTGCAGCAACATGCTCCCGCCTGTTTACCGAGACCACATGTGATGGGGTGTATTCTCACGGACTCAACAGGTTTCCACGCTTTATCAAGACGATTGCGAACGGAAGCGTCCGCGTGGAAGCGGTCCCATTCCCAGTGTTGCGGTGCGGAGCACTCGAAAGGTGGGATGGAGGGCGAGGTCCGGGAAATCTGAACGCATACCAGTCCATGGAACGCGCTATTGAGCTAAGTCGCAAATTTGGAGTTGGCTGCGTTGCATTGGCCAATACGAACCATTGGATGCGGGGCGGCAGCTATGGATGGCAGGCAGCCGATGCAGGAGTCATTGGGATTTGCTGGACGAACACGATGCCGAATCTTCCTCCGTGGGGTGCTGCGGAACCACGTTTGGGGAATAATCCATTGGTGATTGCGATCCCGAGAGCCGGCGGACACGTTGTGCTCGATATGGCGATGTCGCAATTCTCCTATGGGGCATTGGCTTCCTACCGGGCGGCTGGATCCTTGCTGCCAGTCGAAGGAGGCTTCGATACCGACGGAAATTTAACACGGGACCCGGCAGCTATCGAACGTTCGCAACGGCCGTTGCCAATTGGTTATTGGAAAGGCTCGGGACTCTCGTTGACGCTGGATATGATTGCTGCGATGTTATCCGCGGGACTTGCAACGTACCAGATCCAAGCGGATGAGTTAAGGGAAACAGCGATCTCCCAGATCTTCCTGGCATTCAACCTGGCCAGTCTTGGGCCTGCGGAAGATTCAATGACAATCGCCGAGCAAATTCTGGAACACCTGCAAGCGAACACAGCAGGAAACGACGTTCGATATCCCGGAGAAAAGATTCTCAAGACGCGTGCAGAAAACCGTTTACTAGGGATTCCGGCGGACCCTGCGATTTGGGCCGAAGTTCAGAAGCTTTAGTTCCTGTATCGTGCCCCGATATACGCCTGTACGTCATTCAAAGGCCCCGCTTACTCCACGGTTTGGATCGACGTCGGAAACTTCGAAGAAGGTTTTTCCTACAAACTGGTGGCCCCGAATTTTCAGGGATTTTGGCTGTTTCCACAGCAAACCTCTAAAATGAAATAAATGGTACTTCCTGCGCAAATGGCGGAGCAGTCGGTTTCAGCACTCCGGTCGGCTAAACGCATCGTGATCAAAATGGGTACAAACGTACTCATCAATCATGACGGTAAAGTTGCGTTCGGGCGGCTCTATAATCTTGTGGAGTCGATTGCCGCCCTGAGGCGACAGCAGAAGGAGATTCTCCTGGTGGTATCGGGGGCGGTCGCTCTCGGGATCGACCGCATAGGATTGAAGGAGCGTCCCCACGATCTCCCTCGCATGCAGGCATGCGCTGCCATTGGCCAAAGCCGCCTGATGACGATTTATGGCGATGCCTTTACCAAGCTCGACCAGCAAATCGCCCAGGTGCTGCTGACGGAAGACGATTTCCGCGATCCGGAGCGCTATGCCAATTTACGGGCGACCTTCTCTGCCTTGCTGGAACTGGGCGTGATTCCGGTAATCAATGAGAACGACACCGTATCGACGATCGAGATCGACCGGCCGGAATCGGACGGTCTGGCTGGCGCGCCGTCCCAGAAACGTATCTTCGGTGACAATGACAAATTATCGGCGCTGGTGATGGCTCATATTGGCGCAGACCTGCTCATCCTCCTTTCGGATATCGACGGCGTGTTCGACGGCGATCCGGGCAAGTCGGACGCCAAGCTGCTGGACCGCATCAGTCGTGTAGACGACCGCGTTCGCGGGCTGGCGCGGGGAGCCAATGGGCGCGGCCGGGGTGGCATGTTGAGCAAGTTGGAAGCAGCCGAGATTGCGATGGCAGCCGGCGGCTGCGCCATCATCGCCAATGGAAGCAAACCGCGAATCATTGAGCGCATCTGCTCGGGAGAAGCAGCCGGAACGCTCTTTCTCGGTGAGGAGACCGCATGACTACCTCTGCCCAGACCGCAGCTGAGTCGGCCAAGCTAGCCTCTCACTCCCTCGCCTCTGCAGCCCCGGAGACGTTGAACCAGGCTTTGCTGGCCATCGCGGCAGCGATAGAAGGGGATTCAGCTCGGATCCTTGAGGCGAACCAGGCGGATGTTGCCGGAGCGCTCACGATGGCCAGCCAGGGTGAGCTTTCCCAGGCTACTGTAGATCGCTTGCGCCTTTCTCCCGCGAAGCTCAAGGAAATGGCAGCTTCGGTACGTGCCATCGCCGCCCTGCCCGGAGTCATCGGAAAGATCCTGGATCAAGTCGAGCTCGATACCGGTCTTGAGCTTGAAAAAATCAGTTGTCCCCTTGGCGTTCTCGCTGTCATCTTTGAGGCGCGTCCCGACGCCGTTACCCAAATCAGCGCTCTCGCAATCAAATCCGGAAATGCAGCA
>JBDTBI010000186.1:0-2998 GCA_039924215.1 Acidobacteriaceae bacterium | reverse complement strand
GCCGGCAAAAGCCATACATCGCCTTTACCGACAGCATACGTATTGCCTCCATGCTCGATCTGCCCCGTGCCTTCGATGCATACCAGCACACGCGGCATATCCTCAGCACCTACGGTAAAGGGCGATTGCCCACGCAGACGCCACAACTCAAATGGGTCGCACTGAAAATACCTCGCGCGCTCCACCGGTTTCTTCGCCTCCACGACGGGCGTCACCCGTCCGGCTGAGCCATTCGTGAAATCAATGCAGGCGAGCGCCTGGTCGACTTGGAGTACCCGCGGCTGGCCGGTTTTGCATCTACATGGCCCCAGTCATACAGGCGAAAAGTCACGTCGCTGTTTTGCTGGATCTCAAACACCACGAGGTCGTCGCCCAGAGAGTGGACCGTCCCGGCTGGGATGAAGACGCCATCGCCAGGCTTCGGAGCGATCGATACAAGATGATCTGCCAACGTTCCGTTTGAGATTGACTGCCGAAGAATGTCTTCGGTGGTTCCAGGCTTCAAGCCGGCATCGATGCGACTTCCTTCTTCCGCTTCCAGCACAACCCATGCTCCGTCTTCGCGGTCTTGCCCGCCACTGGCGAACCCGCCTGCGCATACCCAGGATGCACCTGGACGGAAAGCATCTCACGCGCGTCGAGAAACTTCAGCAGTAACGGAAAGCGGTCGAAGCGCTGCGCCAACTTTCCCATCAATGGCCCTTGCGACTGCGCCATCACTTCATGGATGGTTTTTCCTTGGAGCGGTCCATTGGCGACTCGGCTCGCATGCTCCTCGCGGTCGCTCAGTATCCACGCCTCGCCAACCGGGCCATCGTTTGGCAGCGGTGCTTTCAGAATGTTCGCCAAACGCCGGCCACCCCAAAGGCGATATTGGTAGATCGGCTCGAATCGGAGGGGATACAGAAGCGGTTGACTCACGAGTCTCTTTCTTCTTATCGCTCGTACCGGCCGCACTGTCGACCGAAGCTCAAGTGGCCTTTTGCAATGGCTACGCTGCTGCGAACATTTATGTGGTCGGGCTATCTACCCACAGCATTAGATTGCGGCTGACTGGGGTGGCTGCGAGGCACCAGCGCCAGATCGTCGCTCATCACATACACAAATAGTGCCGCGAAGAGGAAGAATACAACAACCCAGACGCGCCAATCGCGGTGCGCGCGCTTCCAGTAAGGACGATGGGCGTGATGAGTGGTGTCACGAAAGTGGTCATGCGTCTGCTCATCCATGAGGTCCCTCGTTTTCTTGGTGCCATTTTCAGTGAACACACAGCCACGCTATGGGCCGACGGAGTAGAACCGGCAAGAACCCGCCTGCGTCTGGCTTGAGACCGGCGTCGGAGGAATCAAAACATGACATCCTTGCAGCCCTAGAAAATGTAGCACAACTCAACGCCTGACAAAATTCGCCACCGAAGAGAGGATAGCTTTGGCGGAGGCGGAGGCGGACCCGCTGGCTTCGCATTCGACCGATGTGGCGTTTGGCGGCAACCTACCTGAGAGATCCGTAAAGTTCTGTTTGCAAAGCTTCAGGCACTTATTACACCATCCTGGGCGGAGCATATCTGTTCAGGATTGCTCATTCCCAGGAGGTAGTGAGAAAGCCGGGCCAAAGGTGGGCACGCCTGTATAGCGCCGGTGTTTGCCTGGAGGCCTGCGGTCTGTACATCGCAGCAGCCGCGTGCAGTATCCGGTCAGCCGTTTGTGAGCAAAATTGCACAATCTTCGCCGCTGCGAAAGCGGATACTACCAATAAGAGCTTCAATAACCAGTAGCGGCAACAGTGCATCTCATATACAGAAGGCCCCGTTTGGGATTGGCAGATCGTCCGCCAAAAAGGGGTTTTCCTGATGCAAGAGCTCGAGAAACGCACGATTCCACTGTGCGAATGCATCATTTCTCCCCGAAAATACCGCTCCAGCTGGGAACATCTCGTGTGGGGGTTGGGTTCTCTCCCGGTGAGGGATGCGTCATCATTGGACGCGACGATTCGAAATTTGAGGTGGAACCATGTCTCTCTCGGAAATACTTCATCACGAAGCAACAGCTGGGTCGTCTTTGGTGGAGACTCACGCGCTGCCTCTGCCGACGCGCATCGCATTTCTCGGCAACTATCTGCCTAGACAATGCGGCATTGCCACATTTACAACCGACTTATGCACTGCCATCGCAGCCGAATATGGCGCTGGTCGACTCTTTGCGATTCCGGTGAACGATCCGGACCAAAGCTATCAATATCCGGAGCAGGTACGACTGGAACTGGCCCAGGAAGACGAGGCCTCCTATGAACGGGCTGCAGACTTTCTGAACTTCAACGGGAACGATCTGGTCTGCCTGCAATTCGAGTACGGCATCTTCGGAGGCATGGCGGGCAGCCACGTACTGACGCTGCTTCGCAAATTGAAGATGCCCCTGGTGACAACACTTCACACTGTACTCCGCGACCCGGACCCTCATCAGCGCGCAGTACTCGCCGAAATTGCGCAGCTTTCGGATCGTCTGATCGTGATGAGCGAACACGCAGCAGATCTCCTTCGTGACGTGTATAACGTGCCAGGCGAAAAGATCGACCTGATTCCCCACGGCGTGCCGGACCTGCCATTCATGGACCCCAATTATTTCAAGGATTTGTTTCACGCTGAGGGAAAGTCCGTATTGCTGACATTCGGACTACTGTCCCCGAATAAAGGAATTGAAAACGTGATCCGGGCGCTGCCGGCGATTCTGGCAAAAAATGCAAACGTCGTATACATCGTTTCCGGAGCGACCCATCCCCAAATCAAGCGCCGAGACGGTGAACGATATAGGGACGAGTTGCAGGCGCTGGCACTGGAATTAGGCGTTGCCGCCCAGGTGATCTTCAACAACCGTTTTGTCAGCACGGAGGAATTGATTGAGCACGTCGGCGCCGCAGACATCTACATTACGCCCTATCGCCAGGAAGCCCAGGTAGTTTCCGGCACGCTCGCAATTGCGCTGGGCGCGGGGAAGGCGATTAT
>JBDTBI010000185.1:0-3105 GCA_039924215.1 Acidobacteriaceae bacterium | reverse complement strand
CAGGGCGTGAGCGGCGTGGAGATGGCGGACAGCTGGTTCGACTGGATCAACTGGAATTATCTGGGATATCAGGGGCCGAGGCCGCCGAAGACCCACGGCATCTCCTTTGTGCCGGACCGCAACGCGGGAATCTGGAAGCCGGTCACTCTGCGCACCTCAGGCCCGGTGACGGTGACCCATCCACTGGTCGACACGGCGTTGCCGCTGCCCCAGACGAACCCGGCGCGGCTGACCGTATATGCGGAGTTGCAGAATGCGTCCCAGCAGGAGATTCGCGGGTTGCTGACGGTAACCATTACGCGCAGGGGCAAGCCCCAGATTCGGTTGCAGCAACCTGTGAACCTGACAGCGGGCGAGCAGCGGGAGGCGAGCTTCTCTCCGGATCAGTATCCGCAGCTAATCGTAAAAAATCCGGATCTGTGGTGGCCGTACACGATGGGCCAGCCGAATTTGTACGACCTGCGGCTGACATTTTCGGAGGACGGAAGGCTTTCCGACGCGTCGCACATCCGGTTTGGCATCCGGATGATTACGCAGCATCGCGATCAGGACGAGCAATTCCCCGAGGTCGGCAAAGGGGGCAACTTTTATTTGAAGGTGAACGGCCGCAACTTTCTGGTGCGTGGCGCGGCGTATACGCCCGATCTGCTGTTCCGGTACGATCCCGCGCGAGAGGACACGATTCTGCGCTATGTAAAAAATCTTGGATTGAACATGCTGCGCTGGGAGTCGAAGATTGCGAGCGAGCACATCGTGGAGCAGGCGGATGTGCAGGGGATTCCGCTGATGCTGGGCTGGATGTGCTGCAACCAGTGGGAGAGGTGGAATCAATGGGACGCAGAGGATCACCGGGTAGCGGCCGAGAGCCTGCACTCGCAGATTCTAATGCTGCGCGCGCATCCCGCGGTGTTTCTCTGGGCGAACGGGAGCGATGGGTTGCCGCCGCCGGCGGTGCGGCAGGTCTATCACCAAACTCTGCAGGAGCTGCACTGGCAGAACGCCATGGTGGACACCGTCTCGTCCATTGCGCGCGCCCCAGATGGAAGCCCGGAATGGGATGGGATCCACATGCTGGGGCCCTATAGCTGGCGCCCGCCCACCTACTGGTTCTGCGGACGGTATGCTGCGGCGCGGGGGGCCTGTGCCGAGCAGGGCGACAATGAGGACATTCCGCCCTATGAGAGCTTGAAGAAATTCATTCCGGCGAATCGGCTCTGGCCGATCAACGAGACGTGGTACTTCCACGCCGGCTCGAATAGAGGCAACGTCACGCTGACCAATATCCAGCGGGCGGTCAACCGGAGATACGGGCCTTCGACGAGCGCCGAGGAGTTTGCGCGCAAGGCACAACTGGCCGCCTATGAAAATACGCGCGCCCAGTTCGAGGATTTTGCCGCGAACGGATGGGCGAATCACAAGATGACCATCTACTGGATGCTGAACAACCAGTGGCCTTCCTTCTTCGGACACCTCATCGACGACTACCTGAAGCCGGGCGGATCTTACTTTGGGGCGATGATGGGGCTGCGGCCGCTGTCGGTGGTCTTCGATTATTTTGCAACGGGCGACCACAGTGAGGCGCATTTCACGGTGGTAAACCAGACGCCAGCGGAGCAACGTAGGCTGACCGCGCGGATTCGCATCTACGATCTGCAAGGCAGGCTGCGGGAGGACAAGACGATTCGGTCGATCGCGGTTGCCTCAGGCGGGGTGGCGCACGTTCTGACCCTTGCGAAGCCTCGGCAGATAACGCCGGTGTACTTCGTGCGCTGTGAGCTATTCGATGCCCATGGCAAGCGCCTGTTGGACAACACCTACTGGCAGTCGACGACGGACGATGATTTAGGCGACCCGAAGAACGACAACTCGTTCGATCTGCAGCAGGCGAGTTGGGCGAATATGACAGCGCTAAATACCATGCCCAGGGTATCGCTGGAGTTGGCTGCCGAAGCGAGCCATGCAGACGGCGAGAGCCGCGTGACCGTCTGGCTGCGGAACCCCACTGCTCACGTCGCGTTCTTCGAGCGCGCAACGATCACCAGCGCGAAAGACGGTAACGAGATTCTTCCGATTGTGTACGACGACAACTATGTGACGGTATTCCCGCACGAAACGGCTGAGATTCACGGGACAGTTCGCGACGGGAGCGGAACACCGGAGTGGGTGAAGGTGCAGGGCTACAACACGGTAGAGGAAGCGGTGCGAATCCGGTAGGGCTGGCGTTCCAGCCGAAGGTGAGACGGGGCAGAAAAGAACGAGTGATCTTTCCCTTAGGCCCTTACATTATTTCCTGCTGGAGTTGGGCGCGGAGCAGAAGGCAAGCAGCAACGCACCGGCCGATGCGGAAAATACCGAATACCCGAGCGGCACATTCACTCCGAAAGAAATGGACATCGAAATGGCGAACAGAAGCAACAGCAACGCGCTGGCAAGTGCGGTCCAGCGCAGCCAGAGGCCGAAGATCAACGCGATCCCGAGACCGATCTCGGCGACGGTGGCGGCCCAGGCGAAAAACGGAATACTCGACGCGGGCAAAAAGAACAGAATCTGAGCGGTGTAGTGAGTGAAGCGGGAGAAGTTTCCCCAGGCGCTGTATCGGCCCCAGAAACCGAAGCGATCGGCGACAGCGGACAGAAAGGCGATGCCCAGAGCGAGCCGAAGGTAAAGCATGGCCAGCCGCGTCTTCATCCGATTGCGGCCCGGTCAGGCGCGTTGTGGAGCTGGTTGCACCGCTCCCTTCCCGCAAATATTCCAGCCATGACTACTTGACCTCCCCAGCTTTTGATGCGGGTACGGGCACGGTAAGCGGCGTCTCATGATCGCAGACGAAAATTGCGAGAAACCTGGCTGGTTCCGTCTGGCTGGCGTTGGCTGAGACCTGATGAATGCCGTTCGGCGCCTCGTAGAACGTTTCGCCGGTTTTGTAGACGCCTAATGGCCCACCCTTGACCTGCATCCGTACCGCTCCCGAGAGGACGTAGACGGTTACCGGGCAGGGATGGCTGTGGGGTGAGGAGGATGCACCGGGGGCATAGTCGACCTCGACAATTTTCATTTTCAGGTGATCGCCATTCATCTGAGGCAACGCGCGAGAGGTGACGCTTC
>JBDTBI010000184.1:0-5839 GCA_039924215.1 Acidobacteriaceae bacterium | reverse complement strand
ACGCACAAATACAGGCTCGATCAACACTAATCTTTTTCTGGGAAAAACGGGCAGGCTGGCCTTACTTCGCCAACAATTTCCGGATCGACAGCAATTCTTCGCGCCGCTTCTCGCTGGTCTTGGGATACGCCATTTTCAGGTCCTTCAGCGCATCGAGAATAATTCCGGAAACAATCAACCGGGCATTCTCCTTATCATCGGCGGGAACAATGTACCACGGTGCGTGATGTGTGCTGGTCGATTCCAGGCACTGCTCATATGCCTCCGTATACTGTTTCCAATATTTCCTCTCGTGGATGTCTGCCATGCTGAATTTCCAGTTTTTGTCCGGCTCATCAATGCGCGACAAAAATCGCTTCCGTTGTTCTTCCTCCGAAAGATGAAGGAATATTTTCACGATCCGCGTTCCATTGCAGTACAGATGGCGCTCCAAATCGACAATGGAGCGATAGCGCTCTTCCCACAGGGTCTTCTTGTTGCACAATTCTTCCGGTAGATTTTGGCTCAAAAGAATTTCCGGATGCACGCGAACCACCAGCACTTCCTCGTAATAGGAACGATTGAAGATGCCGATCCGTCCCCGTTCTGGAAGCCGGCGAGTCGTACGCCAGAGAAAATCATGTTTCAGCTCTTCGCTGCTCGGCTGCTTAAAGCTGTAGACCTCGCAGCCTTGCGGATTAATCCCAGACATCACGTGCCGGATGACTCCGTCCTTGCCGGCGCTGTCCATCCCCTGAAAAATAAGAAGCAGCGCATATTGGCCGGAGGCATACAGAAGCTCTTGCAGAGAACTTAGCTTCTTAACGTCTTCTGCCAGCAACTCCTTATAACGATCCGTCGTGTCAGCAAATGGCTTCGCGCATGTAGGCCACTGCTTCAGTTTGATTTTTTTGTCATGCGGCGCGCGGAATTCTTTTGAGCTAACCTTCATCTTCGATTTGTCGGCCATGCCAGCCTCGCTATTCGCATCTACTGATCCGATTTATTTTGGGAAATCTTTTCTGGTTCCAGCATACGATTGAGGAGTTCAATCAGCGCTTCCGCTTCATGGACGGGAGGCTGACAACTTGTTCCGCTGCATACAACCGCGAAACTACGTCCGCTTTTTAGCTCCGGTAAATGCGGCAACGTTTCCGCCAACGATGGCGGAAGCGCACCTTGCTCCACCACCGCACGCGGCAAGCGGAGTACAGTTTTATTCACGGCATAGCGTGCCGTTGCGATCACCGCGAGCCGCCGTGCTTCTTCATCTTCGCCAATAACGCAGACTTGCACCGGTGGCAGTTCGTAGCGTTGCAATGCAAGCCCATACGCGCCCGCATAGAGGCCTAATTGTTCGATGACTCCCGCAAAGGCCTTCAGCGTATCTTCAGCCTTCTCTCGCCAGTCAGGACGTTCACTCAGTTCCGACAGTCGCAGCAACAGTATGGCTGCAAGAGAATTTCCCGCCGGGGTCGGCGAATCTTGCAGCGGCTTGCGGCGCGCTGACAGTACTCCGAACGACTCTCCGGAAGGATCATTTTGTGCTGTATCGAAAAAACCTCCGCCCGCTGCATCATGAAACCGCGTAACCATTGCCTCGGCGATGCTTTCGGCTTGCTGGAAATAGTTCCTGTCCGCCGTTGCTTCCCATGCATCCACACAGGCCAGCCCAAGCGCAGCATAATCATCCAACAGGCCGGGTACAGGCTTCAACGGTCGTTGCCCATCAGAGTAGGCAACCACGCGATGCAGGCTGCCATCTGGATTCCACGATTCCCGCAGGATTCTGTCGAGCGAGCGCAGCGCAAATTTGCGAGCGTCTTCCACGTCCAACACGCGCGCCGCTTCAAGATACGCTGAAATCGCAAGTCCATTCCAGTTCACGTAGATTGTTGTGTCTACGTAGGGCGTCGGCCGCTGCAACCGCGCGGCATACAGCTTTTCTCTGGCGGACTGCAGCAGGCTCGCCGCCTGCTCCACGCTCACCGCCGCGCGGCGTGCCACTTCTGCAAGAGAATACTCAATATGCAGCGTGTTTTTCTGTGGATTGTGGTGCATGTCTCCGATCTCGCCGATGTCGTAATATACGGCCGAAACTTGCATTTCTTCCGCAGTCAGCACCGCCGCAGCTTCGTCGCGCGTCCAGGTAAAGTAGTCGCCATCGTCCTCCAGCGATTCGTCTGCGTCCTGCGAGGCGTAGAACCCTCCCCGTTCACGATCGCTCAATACGGTGTCCATCCATCGAATCACCTCGTGCGCAACCCGGGCGTGCTCCGGCTCGACGAAGCTCTGAAAGCTGTGCACATAATTTTTTAATAACTCGGAGTTGTCATACGACATCTTCTCGAAGTGCGGAACAATCCAGCGTTCATCGACAGAATAGCGATGGAAACCGCCCGCAAGATGGTCATACATGCCCCCCATGGCCATCCGATCGAGTGTTACGCGCGCTGCGTTGCGCGTACCTTCATCTCCAGTTCTCGCCCCATTGTCGAGCAGAAGATCCAGGATGGCCGGATGGGGAAATTTGGGCTGCGTTCCGAACCCGCCGTGATCCTTATCGAATTGATTCAATGCTGACTGCACCAGCTTGTCGACGATCCCTGAGTGCAAATCTGCGGACCGGCCGGAAAAGGATTCGTTGTACTCAATCACAGCCACGACACTCTCGGCAGATTCAAGAACCTCTTGGTTCCGTTCCTTGTAGGCATGGGCCATCTTCAGCAGCACAGTACTAAAGCCGGGACGCCCGTAGCGCTCCTCCCTCGGGAAATAGGTGCCGCCAAAGAAGGGCTTACCGTCGGACGTCAGAATTACGGTCAACGGCCATCCGCCCTGTCCACTCATGGCTTGGACCGCAGACTGATACCGCGTGTCCACATCGATGCGCTCGTCACGGTCTACTTTGATGGCAATGAAGTGTCCGTTGATGATGTCCGCAATCTCCGCATCTTCATACGATTCGCGATCCATCACATGGCACCAATGACACCACACGGCGCCGACATCCAAAAGAATTGGCTTGTTCTCACTTCGTGCGCGTGCAAACGCGGCCTCTCCCCACTCCTGCCAATCCACCGGCTGATGCATGGCGGAGCGCAGGTAGGAAGACGATGCCTGCGCCAGCGCATTGGTATGTTCGGGAGCGCATGAAGTAGTTTTGTTGCTGGATTCCACCTGATTTTCCATGGTGCGATGCCTTTCTATCTGGTGCTGCTTCATTGTTTCGCAGAGCGCCGGACATCCCCTGCGTCACTGAACTAACCGATGCGCAATCTCGGTATACAGATCGATAGCATCCATCAGTTCCTGTTTGGCCAGACGCTCCTGCAGCGTATGTGCGACATGGATGGAACCGGGGCCCAGCAGTAGCGGCTCGCCCCAATTGGGAAGTGCGGGTACGTCCGTCGTGAAGGCCGCAACCATCGTCGGCAGTCCATCAATTCGCTTGAGTTTCTGAAAAGGAATTTCCAGCGTCACGTCCATTTCCGCGTCATTTCCGACGGCCTGCAGCAAGGACGCACGGATCTTCTCCGATGGCCCAACCAGACGCACCAGAATTGTGGCTGACGCCTCATCGGCAATCACGTTCGGTGCGTACCCGCCTTGCAGCAAGCCAATATTCAACGTAGCGGTTCCGGCTTCCGGATCCGCAGGCAGAGGCATGTGAAGAATGCGATCGAGTACTGGGATCAACTTATGGATCGCGGATTCGCCAAGCTCAGGATAAGCCGAATGTGCCATTTTTCCGTGAGCGCGAATGTCAACACTCATCGACCCTTTCGATGCCAATGCCAGCCGATTGTCCGTTGGCTCTCCGTTAATGAGAAACCGGCTTCCTCTGGACTGCGTATTCGCCACCCGGGCACCTTGGCTGCCGTGTTCTTCTCCTACCAGAAACAACAGCCCCACACGCACACCCTTGTCGCGCAATCGCCCCGCTGCCGCAATTTGCGCGGCGATGATGCCTTTGGCATCGCAGCTCCCGCGCCCATAGATGTACTCGTCGTCCTCCCGGCTGGGGAAAAACGGCGGCACCGTATCCATGTGCGTTGACAGCACCACGTCAGGGGTCTCGTCCGCGATTCCCGCATACACATTGAATCGTTCGCGGCCGGCGCTCTGCGGGACGGACGCTGTTTCCACCCGGTAGCCCCGCTTCGCGAGGTACGTGGCAAGGAAATGGCCGACAGCCGCTTCATTTTCGCTGATTGATTCGATATCAACCAGCTGACGAGTCAGTGCAATGGGATCGATAGACATGCATTTCCAGCATACCGCGCTTCCTGCACGTAAAATAATCCCTGCCGTGACTTATAGATCCAATGCCTGACCCTGCCTACATTCGATCCTTCGACCTGGCGGGACCTGCCGGGGTGCTGGAGGCCCTGCTGAACGAGGGCCGCGAGGACGCGTCCTACAGCGCATTGGTATGCCATCCCCATCCAAAAGGTGGCGGGACCATGCACAATAAGGTCGTGTACCGCGCCATGAAAGCCCTTAACGGCTTCGGATTCCCGGTACTGCGCTTTAATTTTCGCGGTACTGGACGCAGCCAGGGAGAGCACGACCGCGGCCACGGTGAGCAGCAGGATGTGCGGGCGGCACTCGATTGGCTCGATCAGGAATTTCATCGTCCCATATTATTTGCCGGATTTTCCTTCGGCGCCACCGTTGGGATGCAAGCCTGCTGCGGCGACCCGCGTGTCCGTGGCTTGATCGCCCTGGGCCTCCCAATATCGGCGGGGGGCCGCGACTATGTGTATGGATATCTGAAAGCATGCAGCCAGCCAAAACTTTTTATCAGCGGTGACCAGGATTCATTCGGCCCCATGGCAGAGGTGGAAGCGGCGGTTGCGATTGCCCCTGAACCGAAGAAGCTGGTATGGATTCCAGGGGTAGACCACTTTTTCACGGGTAAACTCCAGCTGGTTCAGGCTGCAATTGCGGACTGGGTGCAGCAGAACTTTGTCCCAGGCAGCTCATAAGGCCGAACTGGCAAGCGGAATGAAACTGCATGGAATCTTTGCGAACAGTAGCGCGTACAATTTTCGATCGGGCACTGGCCGACTGCAGTATTGAGCAGGCCATCGAACGCCACCTGTCAGTGCGTGATGGAACGTTGCGGCTGGGAGCGGAAACGTTCGATCTTCGCCAGATCGAGCGAATCAGAGTGGTAGCTGCCGGCAAGGCCGCCCATGCGATGCTCACGTCTCTGTTGCGCCAATTGGCGTTGCCAGCCGGTTTTGATCTCGCCGGAGTGCTGATTGCGCCGGAAGACCTCGCTGCGCTACCCGACGGATTCCTCTACTTTGCCGGCGGCCATCCGTCGCCGAACCAGGCGTCCTTTGACGGCGCACGCGCTGCCCTTGCGATGTTGCATGCCTTGCCGGATGAGACCCCTTTCACGACGCTCTGTTTCTTCCTCATTAGCGGCGGTGCTTCCGCCATGATGGAGCTGCCGCTCGATCCGGCAATCTCTGTCGCCGATACGGCGGATTTCCACCGGGCCTTGGTCGGCAGCGGCGCCGTAATTACAGAGATGAATTGTGTCCGCAAGCATTTTTCAGCCGTGAAAGGCGGTAGGCTTGCGCTCGCCGCAGGCAATGCCACGTGCCGTTCGCTTTTGATTTCCGATGTCCCCATTGGGCGGGAAGACGCATTGGCGTCAGGCCCCACACTGCCGGATCCTTCTACCGTGGCGGAGTGCCGAGAGATTCTCGACCGCTGTGATTTGCTCTCCCGCTTCCCTGCTTCAGTTCGTCACTTTTTCCAGTCTGCCATCATGCCCGAGACGCCGAAGCCCGCGGAATTTCAGGCTCACGCCACGGTTCTGCTCAACGCGCAGGCCCTTGCA
>JBDTBI010000183.1:0-3926 GCA_039924215.1 Acidobacteriaceae bacterium | reverse complement strand
CGGAAGCATGGCGATATTGCCCAGTCCAGAGATGCCCTCCGCGAATACCGCTGATGTCGTCAACAATGCGAGAAAAACGGTCAGGGCAAACACCGGTTTAACGCCCAAAACAATCTCCACGGGGTATTTGTAGCAGCTCATTATCCGAGTGCCTAGATTTTTTGGAGCCCTAGAGACACCGAACGTCGTGGGCGTAGAAACGAGAGCAAGAGTTATTTTAGACCTGGTGAATCGTCTTATCTATGTTATCCATGGCTTATGCCTCGCTTTTCTCGCCAGTTGTGCGGCCCGAAGTTCTGCTCCATGAACTGGTCCAGCAAAGTCGCTTCGATGGCGTGAAAAGTCTGCCTGGGTCGCAACAACGACCGGGACATTCCGTATACTCCAATTTGTGCTCCCAGCAGGCAATGCAGTCGAACTCCATGAACTGTCCAAACTGTACGGCAGCTTCGCGGCGTTGCGAAAAGTTACGGCGGAATTTCGATCGGGGCATAGCTATGTCGTCGTGGGACCGAATGGCGCCGGAAAATCAACCCTGCTGCGTCATATTGCCGGACTGACACGATCCAGCTTTGGCACGTTGACCGTCCTTGGCAGCGGGGAGACAGCCGCTGTACGCAGCCGGATCGGATATCTCGGACACGACTCCATGCTGTATGACGAACTGACGGCCCTTGAAAACCTACGCTACACCGCGCGTCTTTATGCGGACAGTGTTGCTGCAACCGGGCGATGGACGCCGGAGCAGTCGCTTGCCATTGTTGGACTGGATGCCAGATTGAACAGGCCAGTGGGGAAATTCTCGCAGGGCATGCGTCAACGGGCATCGCTGGCGCGGGTGCTGATGGCGAAGCCAGATTTGTTGCTGCTGGATGAGCCTTTTTCCAACGTGGATCTTGCCAGCAGCGCTCAGATGCTGCATGTGCTGCAACAAATGCGCGACGCTGGAAATACGATCCTGCTGACCACCCATCAGCCGGAACTCGCGCGCCCCATCGCTGACTGCTTTTGCACCATGCAGGAGGGGAAGATTGTGGGCATGGAGTATTTTGAGCGCACGACGGAAGCGGACAGCCTGCATGGAAACACGGGGCAGAACGGATGAAGACGAATGCCTGTCGAATCCTCGATGCCCAGAAAATCCACTATGAAACGCGCGAGTATACGGTTGATCCGGATGATTTAACCGGCCAGACTGTTGCAAAGAAAATCGACTTGCCTCCGGAGCAGGTATTTAAGACGCTGCTGTGTCGCGTGGATCAGGATGCGATCGTCTTCGCCGTGCTTTCCGTGGCTGACGAACTGGACTTCAAAAAACTGGCTGCTGCGGCAGGCGGACGCCGTGCTGAACTGGTGCCGATCAAAGAAGTGCAGCCGCTGACCGGCTATATTCGCGGCGGCGTGACGGTGTTTGGCAGCAAGAAGCCCTTCCCTGTTTACGTCGAGGAAACGATCGAGCTGTTCGATACGATTTCCGTATCCGCAGGAATACGCGGCCAACAAATTTTACTGGCTCCGGCGGATTACATTCGTGCGGCGGAAGCGCAACTTGCCAGCCTGACGCGCGAAGCAGCGGCCTCACGCAATGGAGTGATCCTGTGAGCTACGCGCGCATCGTATGGGCCCATCTATGGAAAGACCTTCGCTTGGAATGGCGATCCAAAGATGCGATCAACGGGATGCTTTTTTTCTCCCTGCTGGTCGTGGTGTTGTTCAGCTTCGCCTTCGACCCCACGATGGCCGTTTCACGCCAGATTGCAGGCGGCATCCTGTGGGTCGCGTTGCTGTTTGCTTCCGTCACCGCGCTGAACCAGACCTGGACACGCGAGTTGCGGAACCAGGTGCTGGATGCGCAACGGATGGCCCCCAGCCCGGCCAGCGCATTGTTTGTAGCGAAGGTGCTGGCAAATTTTCTTTTTGTCACCCTGATTCAGGTGGTGCTGGCTCCACTTTTTATCGTCTTCTATAACCTGCACGCACTGGGCCAGGGATGGTGGATGATGGCGGTCCTGCCATTGGGGACCTTGGCGCTGGTGGTGAATGGGACCTTCTTCGCCGCGCTCTCTTTGCGCACGCGGACAAGAGAAATGCTGCTGCCGCTGATTCTGTTTCCCATTACCGTTCCGGCGTTGCTGGCGATGGTGCAGTCCACGACGGGCATTCTTACGGGAGAGTTTGATCCCGGGCTGTGGATTCGGCTGCTGGGCGGGTACGACATTATCTTTACGGTGCTGTGCCTGCTGCTGTTTGAGACCATTCTGAATGCGGAATAGCCGTTGTCGTACACTACCTATTCATAGAATTTTACGCCCATGAAACGAACACTTTGGATCGGATTACCGATTGTACTGGCCATGCTCGCGATCGGCTTCTATCAAGCCATGTTTGTGGCTCCGACGGAAGCGACCATGGGGAATCTCCAGCGCATCTTCTATTACCACGTCCCCTCGAACATCATGGGGTTGATATTCCCTTACGTGAATTTGGTGGCCTCGATCGTTTTTCTTGCGACGCGGCGATCCAATCCTTTGCGCGCTCAGGCGGCGGATGCGCTAGCTTTGGCCTGTGCGGAAATGACAGTTGTATTTGTAACCATCGGCCTGGCCACGGGAATGCTGTGGGCGAAACCGGTTTGGGGTATCTGGTGGACATGGGACGAACGCCTGACCAGTTGTCTAGTGTTGTGGCTGATTTACGTGAGCTATCTTCTTCTGCGACGGTTTACGGCCGGAGGACAAACGCAGACGCTTGCTGCGGTGCTCTCAGTATTTGCGGCAGTCGACGTTCCCATCGTCTACATGTCGATTCGATGGTGGCGCACCCAGCATCCCGCACCCGTATTTTTTGGCGGGCCAAAATCCGGGATCGACCCGCACATGATGCCTGCCTTTTTATGGAACCTGGCAGGATGGTTTTGCTGGGGGGTCCTGTTGGTGGCGCTGCGGTATCAACTGGAACGCAAACGCCAGAAGAAGGAACAGGCGTCCGCGCTGGCGGCCCTCGAAGCCGGCATGGAAACCGTTCGCTGATACGGCCACAAATTGAGAACTGGAATTAGGAGCTGTACATGAATCACCATCATCATCTGGCCATCGCCTATCTGGTTACCTGGTTGCTGCAGTTGGGTTATCTTGGTGGAATCCTGGTAGGTTGGCGTCGCCTTCGACGGTAACCGCGCCCTCCATATTGAACCAAGTACCCACGCATCTACCCCCACCAGGAAGGTCTCCATGCTGATTGTCATGAAGAAGCAGGCTACTGCGGAAGAAGTTCGCGCCGTCTGCGAACACATAGAAGGCCTTGGATTTCGTGCGCATCCGATGCCGGGAGCGCAACGAACCGCGATTGGAATTACCGGAAATCAGGGTGCACTCGAGCAAGGCCCGTTGGAAGCATTGTCCGGTGTGGCTGAGGTCATTCGAGTTACAAAACCCTACAAACTGGTCGGCCGCGATCTCAAGGAAGACGACACAATCATCCGATTTCCGGGCACCAATGCGACGATCGGCGGCAAGAATCTGGCGATCCTGGCTGGCCCTTGCTCGATTGAAACGCGGGAACAGGCATTTGCCATTGCAGAGCAAGTCGCAGCAGCCGGCGCGCAATTTTTTCGCGGAGGAGCCTACAAGCCACGCACCTCTCCCTACGCATTTCAAGGACTGGGGGAAGACGCGCTCAAGATTATGGCGGAGGTTCGGGAGGCCTTTGGCCTGCGCATCGTTTCCGAGGCGATCGATCACGAATCGCTGGTGCTGGTCGAACGGTACGCGGACATGATCCAGATTGGCGCACGCAACATGCAGAACTATTCTCTGCTGCGCGAAGTGGGCCGCACCCGTAAGCCAGTGTTGCTGAAGCGAGGACTAGCGGCGACGCTGGAAGAGCTGCTGATGGCCGCCGAATACATCATGAGTGAGGGCAATTAT
>JBDTBI010000182.1:0-5414 GCA_039924215.1 Acidobacteriaceae bacterium | reverse complement strand
CTTCTTCCACCTAAAGAGTTTTGGCGCCTGTGGGCTGGATATTTTTTTTGTAATCAGCGGCTTTATCGTTTCTCTGGTAGCGACGCGCGCGATCGCCCGGAATCAACGCTCGGCGGGTAGATTTCTCTCGCGCCGCATCACACGAATTTTTCCTCTGTACTGGATTTTGACTGTGGTCGTCATCCTTGAGGCCGAGTTGGGCAGCCATCCCATCCTTTGGCATCAGGTGCCGTGGATTCCCACCCTTTTTCTGCTGCCGGGATGGCACTATCCTGTTCCGCCGCTGATCCTATCGCTGGGCTGGAGTCTTCTGTTCGAGATTTATTTTTACCTGATACTGGCCCTGTGGATGTTCGCCACGCCACGCCATCTGGCCCGCAACAGCATGCTATTTCTGGGGGCGATGGTGGCGATTGGTCTGGTTGCCGGCATTCATCGCCCGCTGCTTGTCATCTGGTCGAATCCCGTAGCCCTGGAATTTTTACTGGGATGTCTGATTGCCCAAATCTACACGCGGGCTGTCGGTGCGGCACACAAACCATCCGATTCCCTTGCCTCGACAACCCCGCTCACTCGCTCGATTGGCCCGTGGCTGGCCGGGCTGGGCGCGATTGCGTTGATTGCCACCGTCTTTACTGGGTACGGCAAAGCCAGCGAAGCGAGCTCGATTCTGGCTGGGGTGGATGGCTGGCTACGCGCGGGCGTCTGGGGCGTGCCGTCTGCCCTGTTAGTCGCTGGAGGCGTGCTTTGGAGCCCCGGTATGGTGTCGTTGCCGGCGCGGTTGCTGGTATTTCTGGGAGATGCATCCTATTCCATCTACCTGTGTACGAACCCCGCACGCAGCCTGGTCGAACACTTCTGGCGCTATTTTGGATACTGGGGCGGGGATGCAGGCGTGGTGTTTTGCGGGATTGCTTGCACCACCCTGGGCGTCTTGTGCTATCTCATCGTGGAGCGCCCGTTAATGCGCTTTTTTCACAACTGGTATAAGCGGCTCCCCTTCTCCGCGGATGGCGAACGTGTGGTTTCTTCCACTTTGCCGGCATCGACGGAAGGATAAAGTACTCCCTCCATCCAAAATTGCTTAAAAAACGTACAACTAATGTGAGCCAACCAGCGGCTGCATCGATCTAACAGTTTAAGGAAGTGATCCTATGCTGATTCGCAAACCATCTGATATTCCATCGTCGGAAATTACCGCAAAGTCCGATTACCTGAATCGCCGCAAGTTTATCGCCGGCGGCGCTGCCGTGTTAGGCGCTGCCGCGTTCGGGGCCGATCGCCTGGGAAAGATCCTTTCTCCCAGCGAAACCGTTTCCGCAACGTCGAAGCTGGCGACTGTTTCAAGTCCGTATTCGGCCAAGGGCTTGACCCTCACCTCCTTCCAGGACATCACCACGTACAACAATTTTTATGAATTTGGCACGGGGAAGCAGGATCCTTCTCACAATGCCTGGAAGCTGAAGACCAGTCCCTGGAGCGTGAAGGTCGATGGCGAGGTAAAAAACAAAAAGGTCTTCGATATCGATGCGCTGATGAAGCTACATCCTCTGGAGGAGCGGGTGTACCGGCATCGCTGCGTGGAAGCATGGAGCCTGGTGGTTCCGTGGATCGGCTATTCGCTATCAGAATTCATCAAGCAGTGTGAGCCGCTGAGTTCCGCGCGGTATGTGCAGTTTCTGTCCGTAGACAATCCAAGCGAGGAGCCGGGAATTCGGAGCGTCGATCTGCATTGGCCCTACTCCGAAGGCTTGCGCATGGATGAAGCGATGCATCCGCTGACTCTGTTGACATTCGGTTTGTATGGCCAGACGCTGCCGAATCAGGATGGCGCGCCGGTGCGTATCGTGCTGCCGTGGAAATACGGCTACAAGTCGGCCAAGTCTATTGTCCATATTCGCTTCGTCAAAGACCAGCCTCGCACCACATGGAACGAGGCGGCCCCGAGCCAATACGGTTTTTATTCCAATGTGAACCCCGATGTGGATACCGTGCCCTGGAGCCAGAAGTACGAGCGCATCATCGGCGCGCCGTTCTGGAAGGCCCGCCAGCCCACCGTGATCTTCAACGGCTATGGCGACCAGGTGGCTTCCCTTTACAAAGGGATGAATCTCCGAAAGGACTTTTAGAGCCTGGGCATGTCGAATCGCGCGATCATAGCAATCAAGTTCTTCGCATTCCCGGCCTGCCTCATTCCCTTGGGGGTCTTGATCTATCAGGGCTTTACGAACACGTTGGGGCCAGACCCGGTGGCAACGATTACCCACACAACCGGGTTCTGGACGCTGTATTTTCTGCTGCTGTCTCTCGCCATCACCCCGGTGCGCCGACTGAGCCGGCGCCTGGCATGGCTCATCCGATTTCGCCGCATGCTGGGGCTCTTTGCATTCTTTTATGTAACCTTGCACCTGACGACCTACATCTGGCTCTATTCCGGCTTCAATGTGGCAACCATGGTAGAGGATATCTCCAAGCGGCGTTTTATCATGGTGGGCATGCTGGGCTGGACCTGCCTGTTTCTGCTGGCCATCACCTCCACCACATGGTCGATCCGCAAACTGGGTGGTAAGCGCTGGACAATGCTGCATCGACTGGCCTACGTCGCCGCCATCGCCGGCGTAATCCATTACTGGTGGCTGGTGAAACCGGGCGTTCACACGCCGTGGAAGGTGACAGCGGTGCTGGGTATCCTGTTGCTAGCCCGCGTCGTCTGGGTCGTCCGCGAGTCCGCGCGCAAGCGAAAAGTCGCCGTCGTCGCTTAGATTCGCTCCGTCGATGTTGGAGGATGCGGACGTCATGCCGCGCGCTACCATGACTCTTCTCACCGGATCGTAGCTGGTGCGATGCAGCGGGCAGGGACCGTGCTCCTGCAATGCGCGCAGATGCTCCGGGGTGCCGTAGCCTTTGTGCGAAGCGAGTCCGTACTGCGGATATTCCTCGTGATAGCGGCACATCCACGCATCCCGGTACACCTTGGCGACAATCGAAGCAGCGGCAATGGAGATGCTGATGGAGTCTCCATAGATGATCGCCTCCTGCAGGCAGGGCGTATCCAGACGCTCGGCATCGATCAGGAGAAAGTCCGGCTGTGGGAGAAGCTGCGCGATGGCGGCTAGCATGGCCTGATGGGACGCGCGGCGAATATTGATGGCGTCGATGGTAGCCGCGTCGGCAAACCCGATCGCCACGGCAATCGCTTTGCGCCGGATGATGACATCCAGACGCTCGCGTTGCTCCGGCAGCAACTGTTTCGAATCTCGCACGCCGTGGATACGAGTCTTCTCCGGCAGAATGACGGCCGCCGCAACGACCGGGCCAAATAGTGAGCCCCGGCCCACTTCATCGACGCCAGCAATCACGGTGGCCCCCTGCTTCCGTGCCGTCTTTTCATGACGATCGCTGCAGATAAGAGCGCGCAGCCGCCTCATTTTCTCCGCCTGTTTCGACGACGGCGTCTCAGGTTCAGCGGAGCGAGATTGTTTTTTCAGCGGCACGTACATGAGTGTATCGCCAGAGGTGCGTGTGGAGAACGAGGCAACGGTTCCATGTGCGCCGCAATCCATGCCCATCGCACCCCTTCCTTTGCAATGGCGCAATTGGCCTCAATTGGCAAGGAGCCGCCAGACCGTTACACTGTGGCTTTGTTGACCAGATATACTGCGGTGGAGTTGAACCGCACAGGAGATTGTTATGTCGATTGAATCGCATCTACAAGCGGGCCCGGCGCAAGCAGATCTGGCGCAAGCGGACCTGACGGAAACCTATCCCGTTTCTCCGGAACAGATCGAACAGTATCGGACCAATGGATACATCAAGCTGAAGCACGTACTTTCGGCAAAAACCCTTGCCTACTACGGCCGTGAAATTACGAGCAAGGTCAAAGAGCTGAACTCCGAACATTTGCCTCTGGACCAGCGCGATTTGTATCATCGCGCATTTTTGCAAATCGAAAATTTATGGGAGAGCAGCGACATAGTGCGTAGATTTATCCTCTCTCCGAAACTGGGACGCATCGCCGCAGAACTGATGGGGACTACGGGGGTGCGCATCTACCACGACCAGGCGCTGTACAAGGAGGCGGGGGGTGGAATCACGCCGTGGCACGCCGACCAATATTACTGGCCTGTCGAAACGGATAAAACGATTACGGCATGGATTCCGCTTCAGGAAACGCCCCTGGAAATGGGGCCGCTCGCGTTTTGCCCAAAGAGCCATCACGTTACGTATGGTCGGGATCTGGACATCGGACAGGAGAGCGAAGAAAGAATCGGAGCTGCGCTGAAAGACCATGGCATGGATGAGGCAAAGTTCGACCTGGGAGAAATCAGCTTCCACTCCGGCTGGACATTCCATCGCGCCGGTCCGAATACCACGACGAAACCGCGCGAAGTGATGACCATCATTTACCTGGATGAAGACATGCGGCTGACTCAGCCTGTGAACAGACATCAGCAAGCGGATCGCGACAAGTATTGCGCAGGGATTGATGTCGGCCAGCCGATCCACAGTCCGACGAGTCTGTTCGTCTGGAGCAGCCGTACAGATCCGCACTAAACCTCCTATGCGAAAGGATAGCGGTCGCCAGGAAATCGCTTGGCGACAGATCAGGACGGCGATTGTGCAGGCCGCTTACCTGTAGGTCATCTCAGTCCAGAACTAAACGGAGGTGCTACACTTCTGTTCAAAATGGATACAGCGGTGAAATATCTTTTGCCGCGATAGAATCCCGCCTAAACCCTGAATGCCCAGGAGCGCACCTTGCTGAACACTGCCCAAAACTTTTATCTGGTCGTGGTGTGGGTCACGCTTTCCATCACTTTTCTTGTTTTGTTGAACCGCATTTGGCCAGCCCCTCAGCGCAGAGTCCATAACGATGTGATTGGATGGCAAGTCTCAATTATCGGGATGATATATGCGGTAATGATCGGGTTTATGTTGCTCGCCGTGTGGGCAAACTTCCAGACAGCGGACACAAATGTCGATAACGAAGCCAATGCGCTTGCCAATCTTTACGAGTCTGCCAACGGCCTGCCAACTGCGGAGCGAGACGAGATTCAACGTCTAGCCGGCCAATATGCTTCTCAGGTGATCAGGCGCGAATGGCCTGAGATGCAAAGCCTGCAGTTAGCGAATGCCGGTCTCGGCACGATGCAGGAGATGTGGAATGTGCTGAGCCACACTCCCATACAAAACTCTTTACAGGAAGTCAGTCTCAACCAAGCGATGCTGCAACTGAGCAGTCTAGGGGAGCATCGGCGCGTTCGCCGACTGGAGGCGCGAACCGAGATGCCGACGATCCTTTGGGCCGTTTTAGTTCTCGGAGGTGTGATTACGATTGCAGCCACCTGCCTGATTGGCAGCGAAAATATCGGCCTTCACTTTGCGTTGATCCTTGCGCTTAGCATGCTGATTTC
>JBDTBI010000181.1:0-5266 GCA_039924215.1 Acidobacteriaceae bacterium | reverse complement strand
CTGTCCAGCACTGGCTCTGGAGTTGCCGGTGCTATCGATACCAACGACACCATCATTGGTCGCTCTCATAATCGACGCGTGGAACTGACGCGCCAATAAACACTCGCATTCAATTCTTAGGAGATACGAATGAACTATTTGAAACCGACCTTATACGCGGTGATGTTCTCAAGCTTTCTTGTTTTTCAACCATTCGCGAAAGCCGACGTCAGCTACCAGGAAACAACGCAGATCACGGGCGGATCCATGGTGGGCATGCTCAAGATGGCCAGCGCCTTCAGTTCACAGGCGAAACAGGCTTCGGCTCCAACAACCACAACCGTGATGATCCATCAAAACCGGATGGTGCGCGCGAACCCGCATACGACTGAGATCATCGATCTCGATCAGCGCAACATCACATTCATTGACCATGACAAGCACACGTACTCCGTTGTGACCTTCGAGCAGATGCAACAGGCGATGGCCAATGCAGCAGCCAAGGCCAAGAAAAGTGGTCCGCAGCCCGCTTCCACGCAAGGAAGCCAGATGACGTTTGACGCTCATGTTTCCAGGAGTGGCGCCACCCGCGAGATCGATGGTCACCGTGCCAAGGAAGCGCTACTTACCGTCACTATGCTGGCGAATGCAGACGACGGATCTAACTCAAAAGCCGGTATGGCCGCTACCTCCGAGATGTGGATGATCGACAGTGCGCCAGGCCTTGCGGAAATGCGCAGCTTCAATGCCCGCATGGCGAAAGAGATGGCCATTGACATGGACCACTCGCCGGCATCGTCCCTTCTTGCGACACAGCCGGGAGCGGCGCAGGCACTGGCCGACCTCAAGAAGGAGTCTGCGGGAATGAGCGGCCTACCAGTGCTGCAAATCACCCGCGTCGGCGTTTCAGCCGATGGCCAGCCACTGCCTGCGCCATCCGTGGCACCCCTCCCGCAAAGCAAGAGCAGTGGCAACCAGTCCGGCGAAGTCACGCGCGAGATTGCAACCAACACCGGCACACAAACGGCGTCAGATCAGATATCGCGGCTGGGCAGCTTCGGCCGGGCGCTGGGCGGCTCCAGCATGGGTGCTTTCATGAAACACAAACCCGCGGCTCACAACACAACGCAGGCCGATACATCTAGTGCATCAGATCCCGCCACTGCGGGCGTCCTGCTCGAAAGCCAGACACAGCTCGGCGGCTTTTCAACCGCCTCTGCGAACGGGAGCAGCTTTGAAATACCGCCAGGCTACAGGCAGGTGAAATCACCGATGAACCGGTAGTCGTCTCGCGAAGATCGTGGATTATAAAGACCACTTGATGTATGCGGCCAACTCGCTCCGCAAACAAAACTTAGTATTTAGTTCAAGATGTACGGAGACTTAAATGGATGATTTGCTCATCTGCCTTCACATTGAGACATGACATGATTCTGACCATGCCGGTCGTCCGCGTTAACTGACGATTGAAAGCCTCCACCGAAGGAGTTTTAGGATAATGCACTCAAAACGATCGAAGGGCCGAACCACTTGCTTCAACTTTTGCCGCAGCCAAACTGCTCCTGGTTCTCATCGCTGCCTTCCCCCGGCAGCGCTTACTGTGCCTCCACGGATACCCGCGGGAAGATCCGGACCTACTACCTAGCTACCTCTGAGTTTGAGTTGGGTTGTGCCTTTGGCGGAAACAACAAGGCTGATAGGTGTGGAATTTGACGACTCTTCAGCAGTGTTTAGCAAATGCAATCGCTCTGCGTTGCAAACGTTCAGCACTAACGCAGATAAATATTCAGGCGAGGATATATAAAGCATGACTATCACGCTCCGGTCCTATCTATCTCTTGCAGTGCTGTTTCCGGTCTTTCTGTTACTCGGCACGCCTGGGGTCCAGGTCGCCGTGGCGCAGGCGCCCCCGAACTCCGTCACCGCTCAGACCGAGGGCCCAACCGTAATCCTGGTGACCTGGACGGAATGCTTGAGTTCAGACCAGGCGAATTGCGAAGAAAACTTTTACGTCTATCGCAATCCGCTCAACTCGAACACGATACGCGAGGTCCGCCTATGACACCACTGGTTTCCAACCTCAGCCTTCCGCTCTCCGTTCTTCAACCCGTCGGCACAAAACTGGTCAGCGAAAAAGCGGCACAGCTGGGAGCAGTCGCCCTGATCTCCTCTCAGCCTCGCACCTTCCCCGACGGCGTAAGCACGCTTCAGGAGTTCGCCGATTCCGCCATCTTCTACCACCCCGCCTACGGCGCCGTCTCTATCGACAACGCTATCTATCAAAAATGGAGTTCACCTTCCCTAACCTCGTCTAGGGCCGCGGGCGGACATCTCCTCCGCGACTATCTCGGTTTTCCTATCGCCGACTCCTTCAAGACCGCCGAAGCAGGCGGGACAGCGGCATACTTCGAGCGCGGCATGATCGTAGTGCGCGGCAACCGCCAGGCGCATGTCCTCTCAGGACCGATCTATGAACACTATCGCCGATTGGGCGACATCTGCGACGCCAACCGTCAACCGATCATCGGCCTGCCGATCTCCGATGAAGAGGAGGTGGCGATGAACGGCCGCTGCACACACTTCGACGCGGGTGATATTTACTGGAGCGCCGCCACCGACGCCCGCGAAATCCACGGTTCCATCCGGGACCGATGGCTCGCGCTCGGCGCGGCCGCCAGCGTACTCGGCTTGCCAACTTCGGACGAATGTTCCGTGATTAGCGGCACGACGGAGAAAGGACGCTTCAACCGCTTTGCCAATGGCGGATTCATCTACTGGAGTCCCGCAACTGGCGCGTGGGACATCTACGGCGCAATCTATGCGGAATGGAGCAGCAAGAGTGGCCCCTTGGGACCACTTGGCTTCCCCATCTCCGGAGAGACCGACACCCCCTCGCTCCCGAATCTACCTTGGTTTGGCAGCCTGCCCAAAGGCCGATTCAATGACTTCGAGCGCGGAGTCATCGTCTGGTATCCCAGCGGTGAGTATTTCGGCCCGCACACGGTGCAAGGCCTGCAACTGCACGCGCAACGCTATGAGTGTAACGACGAGTTCAATGTGCAGATCAATATCGAGGCCACCCCCGCAAATCCCTCCAATGTGAATCACGGGCGTATGCCAGCAGGCGGAAATTATGACGCCGGCGGAAACGATGTCTCCCCATCCAACCTCCTCACCGTCCCGCTGGTCCAAGGCAACACTGAGGTGAGCATTTGGATGCTGTGCATCCATGAAAACACTTTCGGCAAGGACGACGAAGAAGGCACCGTGACGATGAACTACAACATCCTCAACCTATGGGGACTTCTGGAGAGCGATCATTCTCACCAGAACGGCGCGTTCACGGCCACCTTCGCCATGCAGCCCTTCCCGCTTCCGCCCGTATCCCTCGATCCCGACCAATTTCGCTTCCAGCTCTTCTGGCCCTTTCAAAACATCGATACCGACCAACTCAGTTGGAAGACCTATTCCGACACCTTCGCCGACGTCGCTGAAACCGACAAGCACATCGACCTCAATCCTTTGTCTTTTAAAGTGCACCTCTTCGAGATCGCGTTTTACGAGCTTGTGTACAAATCTCTCGCTGTGCCCGGAACCTGCTTCGGCTTTTGTCTGGAATCCATCTACGCCCGCGAAAACCGTTCCCTCTTCATCGAACCCCTGTTTACTCAGAACAGCTACCACAAGGATGGAAACCTGCTCGACTCGAAGGGCACGGATCTCGTCATGGTCACCCAGGACGTCGTCCCCTGTCAGCAGGACGCGGAAGTCGTCAGTGAAGCAAGCATCATGCACGGTTATCAACTCGGCGCATCCTTGATCGCATGGTTTCTCGGAGGAGCGATAACGGGCAGTCTGCACCAGCCCATCGACGCCTTCTACTCCAGCCGTGATTCCTTCAACTCTAACGATTGGCCCGTCCTATCCGTCTCATCAGGCAGTGATCTGAGCCAGTCCGCGCACGTCTTGGTTCCCTATAAGTGGTCGCCTCCCCAGGGCGGCGATCTCACGATATGGGTCGCCAATATCAACGACCCTCCCTCAGGTCTGAGCGACACCGCCAACAACGACCCCACGAACTTCGTTACCATCAATGCAACCGAGAACTCCTATTCCTTTGACATGCACCCCGACAAGGGTGTCGACGGAGTTTGGTTCGGCTCCCCCAATACCGGCGGCCGCTTCTTGCCCATTCCCTATTCCAAGCTCAACTCACAACCCGTTACCCCGGGTGATGCCATCTTCGCACTCATCGCAGGCGGCATCTTGCTGATCTGCGCGGGCGACGCTCAGACCTCCCAGATCATCGACGAGCGCGGACACACCTTCTACGCCGGTCCCTCTGACCTCGAGCAAGTATCCAAAGCCGTCAACCTGCCCATTGTGATCGCCAAGTCCCGCTCCGCAGTTAGCTCCTCCCAAACTCCCGCCCAATCGATCACTCAGCCCATTGGCGGTAAGCGCGCCAACATCGACCCGGCAACCCGCATTCCGAGAATGACGCGGGTCCCGCTGCATCACTCCACTCCACCCACCTCGCACCTGTCACAGAAAGCGCAGAACATAATTGTCGATCGTGGGAAGCGCCAGATTGTGTCTCTTCCGCCCAAATCGCCGGAGCTCTACTATCTGGAACGCCCACAGGTCGCGAGCATGGAAGCTAAGTCGCCTTTCGTCGCTCAGCAGCCTGTAGCCGCAGCTGCGGGGATCGCCAATCATTTCGTCGCCAGAGCGCCCCTGCCGCAACGAGAAATTGCAGAGCAACCCAGCCTTACCTTCACTATGGAACCCCAGACCGACGGAAACTACGACTGGGCGATCCTTACCCCCCGCGTGTCGGCCACTATCTCCGCCCCCTGTTCGATGGGGGCATCCGATTCGATCTGCGTGGACTCGGTCAACGCAAGCGATCAAGCCGTCACCCTGAGTATTCCCGCCGACGCTCCTTCTAAAACCATCAATATGGCTATCGGGGGCTTTTCCGGTGGTGACGCCTCCGAGCGCAGATGGTACGAGGTACTCAACCTCAACCTTGCGCCGGGACATACAATCTCTGCCCAAGTCAATAATCGTGGCGGCGAGTTGCTTCTGCAAAACTCCGGGCCGGCAACTGCATTTGAATTGCGCGTGCACTATGGAATGAACCCCGCTATGGTCGCGGTGCGCTCCTCCGTTTCGCTCGATGCAAATATGGCGTTTCACATTGCTCCTCAGGAGTGGAGCGTCGCCTCCATCGTCAACGTCGCCATTCAAATGACCGCCTTCAATGCTGCGACCGGTGTTCAAA
>JBDTBI010000180.1:0-4479 GCA_039924215.1 Acidobacteriaceae bacterium | reverse complement strand
CGTTTCTTTATAGCGCTCGAAGCGGGTACCGGCCTGGCCTTTGTTGCCGGTGTCATCGGGTACCTGCCGGTGCTATATGGTGCCTTTTCACGGCGAGAGGTCAGCATCATTCTGCTGGATGCCAGGGCCGGATCGCCGCCCACCGCGCTGGAACTATTGCGCCGTCATGCTGGCCCGGCGGGCGCGCTGGCATTGCAGACATTACTGGTGGAATGGGAGCGCTGGAGCGCGGAGTTGCTGGAGAGCCACATCTCCTATCCGCAACTTTGTTTCTTCCGTTCTCAGCACGACAACCAAAGCTGGTTAAGCGCGCTGGTGGCGATTCTGGACACGTGCGCCTTGCTGATCGCAACGGTGGAAGGAGACGCAGCACGCCAGGCGCAACTGACCTTCATCATGGCGCGGCATGCCGTCCTGGATCTGGCGCACATCTTTTCGCCCAAAGGAGTTGGCCCGGGCCCGGACCGCCTGCCCCCGGCCAGCGTTCAGAACATTTGTCAAAAGCTGGCTGATGCCGGTTTCACCCTGTGCGCTGGAAATGCCTCCGTAGATCGTCTCCGCGAATTACGCGGCATGTATGAACCGGAGGCTTTCCATTTGGGACGTGTTCTGATGCAGGAACTGCCGCGCTTTTATCCGGAAGCTGAAAAGAAAAGCAATTGGACCATGATCTCCGGGTTGCGGATCTCCAGGCTGCGCTCGCAAACCGGAGAATCTTCCCTGTCAGCGGAACAGCGCAAGAGCCTCGCTGTGACGGAGGCCGCTGCAGACGAAACCCATTCTTTCTAACGCTGCTGTTGCGCGGCGGCATCCGTGACCACGACGGCCGCCGTTTGCTGCGCCGAGAACACCAGCCAGGCCAATATAGCCAACTCAATCAACAGCAGGACCAAGAGCCACCAAAGCACTACTGGAGAAGCAAACATATACGGTGGTGGCTGCAGATTTGCGGGTTCGGTCAGGCTGGCTGCGTAGTTGCTGAAAGCATTTTCCGCGCGATTTAACGCCATCAGCAGCGGGATCTGGGCCTGAGAGGTCGAAGCTGCTGCAGATCCGGTGGCCCGATCCTGTGCTCGGTTCTGGGCTCGGTTCTGGGCTCGGTCCTGTGCCTGGCCCAAAGCGAGGTTCAACTCAGCCACGCTGATGCGGATTTCCTTCAGTAGCCCTTGATGGCGCGGGTCGTTGGGGGCCCATCGCTCCAGCCCCATCGCATCCGCCTGGATTTGCATCCGCTGCAGACGGTAGTCCGTCTCATAGTTGGCCGCCTGATCCGGGCCTGCCATCCCCAACACATCCATCGCCGCCCGGGCCGCTGCAACCTTCAGCCGCTGGCTGTGCTGGTACCCGGGATTGAAGATCACGTCGCGGTGAGATGCCCCGCTAACGGAATGCATCGCCTGGTGCAGCAAGAACCATGCCGTAACCGCGACGGCCAGAAAAAGCAGCAGCGCAACAATACGACGGGTTTTTGAGGGTGCGCTCAACGGAATATCCGCAATGCAAACGGCAGCCTTCGCCGTTCGCTGTTCAGAAAACTCTTACGCCGTGACAGGTTCCAGCAGGCGGGCCCAACGCCGCCCTTTGCGTTCCGCATGGGCGCGTTTGTGATACGCATAACCGGCGATCAGTGGCAGCGCCAGCGTCGCTTCGCTGTACACCATTTGCTCGTACGTCGTGTCCACCTTGCCCCAGGAACTGGCTTCCTTCAAAGTACTGGACGACAGCGCCCCGTCTCGCACGTCTGCCACTGTGATTTGGATGGCATATTTATGCATGGGCGCATCGGAGCCCAGAACGTCCGCCGCCACGACAATGTCCTGCGCAAAATTCTTCGGGACACCGCCGCCAATCATCAAAAGGCCAGTGGTTGGGTTCGCGATCTTCAGCTTTGTCAGTTCGTAAAAATCCTTCACTGAGTCAATGGAAACATGCGGTTTGTCCTGGCGTGCATGCTGATGCGCCACCAAGCCGAATCCTGCTGAGCAGTCGCTGAAAGCTGGGCAGAAGATGGGCACATCTTTCTGGTATGCGGCCAGCACAATGGAGTCCACGCCGCCCTTGTCTGGCGTCTTCCCTTGTTTTTCCAGATAGGCGCCCATGGCGCGGATAAACTCACGCGAGCTGTGCGGCCGCGTTGGCAGGGAATCGGCGACCTTCTGCGTGGTTTCGTCGCAAATGCGCAGCTCTTCCTCATCGATAAACGTATCGTAGATGCGGTCGATCATCAGCTCGCGCAGCACGCCGTCCTGCGTTCCAGATTTGAACTCATCCCCAGCGAGGTAATGACGAAAGCCAAGCGCTTCAAAAAAATCCTGATCGACGATATTCGCGCCTGTCGAAACGATGGCATCCACCATATTGTTGCGAACAAGATCGACAAATATCTGCTTCAGGCCCGCGCTGACCAGCGATCCAGCCAGGCACAGGATCACGCCGCACTCTCGGTCGCGCAACATCCGCTCGTAAATCTCCGCCGCGCGCGCCAGGTCGCGGGAAGAATAGGCCATGGAGTGCATGGCATCCACCAGAGCGCGTACGTCATGCTGCTTGATGTCAATATGTTGAATCGGTTGGCTGAGTAGTGATTTCTTGTCCGGCATAGTGCTCAGGATAACAAATCCGAAGCGGCCATTTTCCTTGCGATGCCGTGGAAATCCAGTCCCTCGGATAGGCTCCCAGACGGCTCGCCAGCTTTCGTTGGCAGCACCCTATCTCTGTGAGCGCGGCTTGCGCGCCCGTATCTTGAAGCGAATGGGAGAGCCTTCAAAGCCGAAAGCCGCGCGAATCTGGTTCTCCAGAAAACGCTCGTACGAAAAATGCAGTTTCACGTCGCGATCCGTAAACAGCACAAAGGTAGGCGGCGAAACGCCCGCCTGCGTCATATATAGGATGCGCATCCTTCGCGACATCGGCACCGGTGCGCGGTCGAAATCCACCCGCTCCAGAAACCGGTTCATCTGCCCGGTTCCCACGCGTTTCTGCCGCTCGGCGGCCACTCGAACCACCGTGGAGAAGACCTGGTCGATGTTCTGTCCTTCCGCGGCGGAAACAAAAATCACCGGCACATAGGCCAGAAATTTCAATTCGTACCGCAGTTGCTCTTCAAAAACTTTGCGATCGGCAGGAGATTTACCATCCGTCCGTTTCGTGGTCACCAAGTCCCACTTGTTCACCACGATCACCATGGATCGGCCACTTTCATGCGCATAGCCGCCAATCGTGGCATCCGATGCCAGCACGCCCGCCGTGGCATCGATGATCAGCAGCGAGACATCGGCCGCCTCCAGATGTTTGCGTGCCATCAACACAGAAAGCTTTTCCGCCATCTCGTGCGTTTTACCTTTGCGACGAATCCCCGCCGTGTCGATGAAGCGGAATTTCTGTCCCTCACGCTCGACCAGTTCATCCACGGCATCGCGCGTGGTCCCTGCGATCGGCGAAACGATGGCCCGTGCCGTCCCCGTCAATGCATTCAACAGCGTGCTTTTGCCCACATTCGGCCTGCCGATAATCGCCACGTTCACTTCATCGGGGGCCTTCGCGGGAACGGAAGGAATCTCCTCTTCACCCCCCAACGAATTTTCCTCTGCCTCGTTTGGCTCGACACTGGCAGGCTCGATACCGGCAGGCTCGACACCTTCCGGCTCGTCGTCGTTCTCTTCTTCTTCCTCAGAGAAATCCTGCACCGGCAGCAACGCGAAGATGGCGTCCAGCAGGTCGCCAGCTCCTATGCCATGCTCGGCGGAAACCGGCACCATCTCTTTCAGGCCGAGTCGACGATAGTTTTCCGCCTGTGGCAGCAATGAATCCACGTCCACTTTGTTCACGGCCAGGATCAGCGGTTTGCCCAGACGCAGCAGCAATCGCGCCAGTTCCATGTCAGGCGCGGTCAGTTCCGCGCGTCCGTCCACAACCATCACCACAGCAGCCGCTTCATCGAACGCAACTTTTGCCTGACGAAATATTTCCGACGGGATAAATTCCTGATCTGTGGGCAATACGCCCCCCGTGTCCACCAGCCGTGCGTGCCGTCCCGCCCAATCCACCACGCCGTAAATACGGTCGCGGGTGATGCCGGGCTGGTCTCCGACAATCGAGCGGCGTGTGCGTGTCAGGCGATTGAACAGGGTCGACTTGCCCACGTTCGGGCGGCCAACAATGGCAACCAGCGGCCAGCGTGCATCCGTGTTGGAACTGCGGGTGCTTGAACTGCGGGAGGAGGACTTCTGGCGCTGGCGATTGCGCGATCCGGAAAACGTGCCTTGTTTTATGGGAGTCATAGGGTGGGAAAACGAGACTGCTTCTCTATTATAGGAACTAAGCAGAATCTGGAGTGTTTTTCATCTTGCCTTCGCCGTCTTCAACGGAATCCACGACCGACCGAAAGCTACCCCGGCTGGAAGAATTTTTCTCTCCCGGCGGCATTCTTTCGCGCTCCGGCCTGCCGTATGAATATCGCCGGGGGCAGTTGGAAATGGC
>JBDTBI010000179.1:0-13318 GCA_039924215.1 Acidobacteriaceae bacterium | reverse complement strand
GACTACGCGAGTCAGATGGCAGAGCGCGCAGACTTGGTGAATCTTGCCATCCGCATGGTGGTGAGTGTTACGATCCGTCGCGCTAAACAGTATGAATGCAATGCACAGCAGTCCGAGCAGCACTCTCCAGGAGACACACGCGATTCCGGACTATCCTGTTTAATTGCACGTCCATACTCTACGAGCAAGGTCATACCGCGCAGCCAAAGCACTCACAACAGATTGATCCGCTCGCTGAGGTGCCGGGAGTACATTGAGGAACTCGCCAACGCCTGGTGCCTCCACGAATTCCACCTAGGAGGTCAAGAAAGATGGCAGCAACGCCGGTGCATTATAACATCCATTCCACGCAGATATCCTATAGCTTGTGGTGAAAATCATCAGGTCGGAAAAGCTGCTGCAGGAACGAAAAGGACGCAACTTTGGTTCAGGCGGGTTCGCCTTATTCGCTTGCGAGCGACCCCACCGCTCGATTTTCCAGCCCTATACACCACATCAGGCTCACATCCACGTGTCACCCTTAATCCGCTCGGCGGATGTTTGCGTCCTATCGCACGCGGGAGATCATCGCTGCTTCTTTTACGCTCAACGAGCTAGGAAGTTTCGCGTATCCCAGTGGTGCAGCGTCGTTTTGTCCGTCCGTCAACATCCAGCGGAGGAAATTCTTGATCGCATTTGGTGCTGCCGCATTGGGGATTTTTGTAGGAACGAGGAGCCAGGTGAAGCTGGCGATTGGGTACGCGTCTTTTCCGGGAGGATCGGTGATGGAAACGCGAAAGTCCGCGGGCATCGTCCGGGCGGCGGATGCCGCAGCCGCCGTGACGCTTTTCAAACTCGCCTTGATGAATGTACCCGATGCGTTCCGCACCGAGCCATACAAAATATGGTTTTGGATCGCGTAGGTCAGCTCGACATAGCCAATGGAATCAGGCGTTTGTTGAATCAGCCCGGTTAAGCCCGCGCTGCCCTTGCCGCCGAGTCCAACCGGCCAACTTACCGAAGTACCGGCACCCACCTTTGCCTTCCAGTCGGCGCTCACCTTGGAAAGGTAATCCGTCCAGATGAAGGACGTGCCGCTGCCGTCGGCGCGGTGGACGACGACGATGTTGGCGGACGGCAATTTCACTCCAGCATTGGGACCGGCAATCGCCGGATCGTTCCACTTGGTGATCTGGCCGAGAAAAATTCCGGCGAGGGCCTGCGGGGTAAACTCCAGCTCTCCGGTGAATCCTGGAATGTTGTAAGTTGGCACCACCGCGCCCAGCACGGTCGGAAAATGGAGAATTGGCGACCTCGCTTGCGCCATTTGCGCATTGGTCATCGGGGCATCAGATGCGCCGAGGTCCACCGTGCCGACCAAGAGTTGGCGAATGCCCGCTCCCGAGCCGATCGACTGATAATTGATTTCAACAGTTGGATGGCCCTTGTGGAACTCCTCCGCCCAGCGCGAATAGATCGGATAACCAAACGTAGACCCAGCGGCGTTGATGAGAACCGTTTGTGATGCTTTTGATTTGTCGGCTCGGGGAGAACAACCAGCCAGCGATATTCCCAGTAGGCTTGCGATCAGCCAGCAGCGCACATTATTCATTTTCATCATTTCGTGCGTATTCATCATGTCGTGTGCTCCAAAGGTTTTAGAGTTTTGGTTGTTGTGGCGTTCCTTCCAGTGAGATTAAGGGAGGTCGTAGCGCAAGTCGACGTAGCCCATGCCGAGATGTGCGCTCCTGGCACCATCTGGAGTGGTGCTATTCGACCATGGGTTTCTTGCCAGATAGGCGGCTTGGGTAATGATCTTCAGATCTCCGTAACCGGTATGCTTCCAGAGGGTTTCGATCACGCCGAACGTCGCTTCCTGGATAGCGCGATTCTGCGCGCTACTGGAGCCGGGGAAGCCAAAGCCGGTAAATGTGGGCAGCGGGCCGGACGTTGCCTGAAAGTTTCTGCCAAAATAAGCCGCTCCATAATAGCCGTAGAGCATGGTTTTTGGAATGGCCTGGTATTCGAAGCCGCCGACGCCCGCGCCGGCGTGCACCGGAGATGGAATGAAATTCCCGGCGGAGTCGGTTTTCACCACAAAATCCGGGCCGAGACCGAAGATGTAGCGCCCGCCCCCATCGCTCCAGAACGAGGTCCCAATCAAGTGGAAGCCCTTTGCGATATCGAGGTTCAGGTTGAGAGCACCACCTACTCCTGAACGGCTGATATTGACGTTGGTTGCGGCGGTATTGAGCCGAAATCTGCGATAAAGGCCCGCCGCTTCGAGGTGAAGTCCATGGCCAGCGAGGCTTGTGTCATAGGCAATCTTGGCGACAATGTCGGGCGCAACATTCGGGGTCTTGGCGTTGCCGCCTACGTCGTCAACCTGCGACGAATCGAATCCCGGCGGAAACTTGACCAGCCCACCGGTGTATTGCTCGGGATCTTCGAGCGCCAGCGCAAAAGTCCAGGGGTCATTCGGATGGAAGGTGACGCGGAAGCCTGGAGTACGCAGCCACACCAGCCCCACCTGATAATTGGTGTCCATATTTTGCGTGTAGAAGATATCGCCCGGCATGGGCGAGATTCCTTTGCGGTTGGGCGTCATCAAGCTCCACGATTGCCCGGCAAGAAATTCCCATCTACTGCGCCGCAGGTCCACCCAATACAACCTCATGCGCATCGTGTTGGAGTGGCTCGCCACTTCGAGGTTTTTAGGCACGTTCCCGAGGAAGTCCGCTTCAATGTAGCCCCTCACCTTCAAATTAGCGGCTGGATCGGCGTCGATTTTCAGGCCGATGCGAGAGTTCTGGGCGCTGAAGCGGAGCTCGGATAGCCGTCCAGCCGGCGAAGCGCCATTAAATGGAATGCTTCCAAAGCTCGTGCCAACGCCACTGCCGACGTTCGTTGAGCGGTATACCGAAGTGAAGTCTAGGAAGCCAAGCGGTGTGAAGGTCGCGCCGCCTAATTTAAGCGATAGCACTGGCCGGTTGATCTGCGGAGATCGCTCTGGCGTTCCCGCAGCTCGTGTCAAGGCTGGAAATTTGGCGGCGCTCGTTGGCGGCACTGTTGCAGAGGCAGAGGGAACTTCTCTCTCGCCCGATTGCGTGCGCTTCGCGTTATGCTCTGCGGAGGCGGCTAAAGGGGCTCCGGCCACCGCTTTGTTTTTGGTTTTCGAGGAATTGTTTTTCCCTGTTCCTGCACAAGCGGCACCGATTGCAGAAAGCGCCACAACCAGAAGTACAGCCAACCCTCGCCTCATTCGTCGCTCCTCATGGGTTTGCATTTACATGTTATGAATCGAAGCTCTGGAAGAGCGTCTGCAATGACTCGAGCTTCCCAGACGTCTGTGAACTTGCGATTACGGGAATATGAATATTTCGTTAAGTGCAGTTTGCTCGGAATCCAGGAGATGTGGGTGCCGGAGGGGTTCAGCCAAGACGGGAAGCGGAGCACGAGAATGGAGCCTTCGGTCACAATGGCCGCGATCACCGCGAGCATGAGACTACGTAGTAGCAGGTCAGAAATCGGTAAGTCTTCATCGACACTTCTCATGGACAAAACTCCCAACTCGTGGTGCGCCACCTCACTTCACGCATGATCCAAGCGGAGCGATATGCGTTCAGTTGGGTTCGGTTTGTGACCTTGCGAGCGACTTCACCACCCGATATTCCAGCCATATAAACCAGATCACACAAGACTTCAGAATACGCGGCGGATACCGCGATGGATGTCTGGCCAGAACTCCGCCGCTCCGTTGTAAAGGGCAGTGTTTCCGAGGTCAAGTGCGATGCGGTGTACGGTAGGACTGACACCGACGTCCTGCGGGGGATAGTAAAGGTTGGAAACAGCGCCCGCAATGACGGTGCCGGAAAGCGCTGCGGAATAAAAGACCGTGCGGCCGGAGTCGTTGTAGGTCACGAAGACGCGAGAAATCGCGTAAAAAACCCGCTTGCCGAATGAACCGTTCCCCATGCGAAAGTAGCGTGGGTCCTGGTGCAGGAGCACGGTCAGGGCGTAGTCGCCGATGAAACTGGAAACGTTGGAATCCAGTTCCAGCGAGCCGAAACACTGCCCATATCCACCCCATCCGTGGCCGTATCCGCAAAAGCCGTCCTTGGAGGAATATTCTAATGTCCCCGCTTCAAACGCGCCGGCGGCCACGCCGAGCGGATCATAGGAGCCCTGGGCCCACTCCTGGAATTTTTCTTTCGGAGTCAGAGGCTGGAATCTACCCTTATAGTCCACCTTGTACGCCGGTATCACCCAGAAAATGTGGCCCGGGGAACCGGTAGTTGCCGAAGGACTAGATTTTTTATTTTCCTTGCTCTGAGGCGGTGTTGGGTTCTGGTGATTCTCCATCCCAAGGCTGGCGCTGCCGATTACTCGTTCGTGCGCAAGAGGCGCTTCGGGAAGCGAGTGGTCGATGGGCGCCTGTGTGAAGGATGGGTTGAGCGGCAGGATGCGGGTTTGCGCATGGCCTTGCGACGCGGCAATGGCGAAAAAGATGAATCCGGTAACAGGAAAAGATAGACGCATGGTATGTTTAGTGCCTCTCAGAAGGATTCCGCTTGAGCGGGGCCGCAGCCAGCGGCTTTCGGGTCGGGACCGTTGTGACCTCGATCCGGGTATTTTTTACGAAGACAACATTCTGACCATGAACCAGCCAGCGCTCGTAAAAGGACAGGCCAGCCGCGTAGAACCCTATGCCAGCGGCCAAGTACCTGGAGCCTGTGACTATGCCGACCACGCGGCCTATGATTCCGAAACCATTAGATGATACCGCGGCGTTACCCGCCAAGCTTCCATCGTTATCCAGGGCGCGTCCCGCGAGAACGGTCAGCACCATCGGGACGATCACGCGGTTCTTGGACTGAGGTTTCACCCCACCTTCCGAGTCGATTTGTAATTGCTGAGATTTGTTCGCATCCGCACCTGCGAGCGTCCCTTGGACCTGCTGAGAGGGCCCGCCTGCCAGCTTCAGCTCACGAAAATCGAAGCGCAGATTTCCAGCTCGGCCAAAGAACCGCGCCGGCTTGACTTGTGTGATGGTTCCAACGAGTACCGATCCTTCAGGAACCGCGATGGTACGGTCTGAGTTGAAGACCGGTTCGGCGATCACAGCGTCAAAAGTACCTCCCTTCTTCTCATTGGCCGAACTGATGGTCTGCTCAAGATAGGCGCGCAATTGCCACGCCGACTTGTCGCCTGAAGCATTCTCCGCCTGCGAAGATGACGCCGGGCGTGGCTTGCGGGAGGTTGGCGGAGCGGTCAGCGGATGGACCTTTGCCTCCGCGGAAATCTTATACGGTTTTAGAGCGAGCGGTTGCGCCAGCGTGACTGTCCACATGGTTCCGGTTTCGATCCTCTCCGGGTGATAGGGAAGCTGCTTATAGAGCAACTGGACCAGCCGGTCTTTGCGGCCGGGAGCAGTCACAAGTGCGATAGTGTCTTTTGCCTGCACTTTGAGCGCGGCGATCTGCCGGGAGAGGAACGAATGCGAAGTTTTGGCAGCAGGCGTGGAAAGATGAAGGACCGGCGCGCCATTCGTGGCATTGTTGCTGACAATCCGCTTTATGGTTCCGTCTGGAAGCAGCAGACGATTAAAACGGACCATCGGAATATGGAAGGGCGTAAAGTCTCCCTGGAGCCGCGCATGGATGCGGCGGCTACGATCAGGATTGAGCGCGATGACGCTGCCGCGCAGAATGCTGCCAGCCGGAATCACCAATTGGTTGTCCGCGTAAACCGGGTAGAGCAGATGGCACCCTAAAGGCTCTCCGTTTTTCATGGGAACGTGTTCGCCGAGTTCGACCGGCAACGGAGTAGTGGCAGGAACCTGAAGGAATATCTCTTGCGCGAGCAGCAGAGGCGACGCCACGATCAGCGACAGCAAAGCGAGAAACCGCAACCGTGCGCAAATACTCCTCATACAGCCTGCACATTCATTCCAAGCGCATCAAAGATGCTTACCCCCAGGTGGATCGATTTGTCGGCTCTAGAACTGCTCGACATTGGACCCTCCTGAACCCGAGCAATGCCAGCGAGGACCGGATTGTGCTCCATTGTGCGGTCCATCGCCATTCTAGCTGTGTTGAATCGTATTTGCAGCTAAACAGATGGCACACCCAAATGATTCTTAGAACGTTAAGACGGTAGCAGCACTTGAATGTTAGCGCAGCCACAATAAAAATCCGCCAATGACGAGGAGCGCCATCACGAGGATCACGCCGATTATGTAGAGCAGGTAAGAGACCGGAAAATCTTCATCGTTTTCAGCCATGAGAATCTCCAAGCATCCTTCGCCCATATTTGGCTGTGGCCTCGGACTGTGACGCCGCACCCCATTCTTTCCAATACCGACACACAGCCTTGCTCTCAAGTCTTAACGCATTAAGACGCAAAAAGTCAACCAAGCATCTGAAGACCATTAAGACTCCCCCAGCTCTTTTCATGAGAGACTGCACTCATTACGATTTAATCCACAAATCATCAGAAGGCGTGAGGCGGGAATGCCAGGGAAGCGATTGAAAGGGTTACGGGGAAGGCAACTGCCGACGGCGGCTGAGCTTCGATTGTTGCAGATCCTTTGGGAGACTGGAGAGGCCACAGTTGAGAATGTGGTCAATGCACATCCTCGGCGGGAGCGGCCCAATTACAAAACCACCCAGACATTGCTGCGTATCATGGAACAGAAAGGGTTCATTGCGCACGAGAGCACGGGACGAGCCTTCGTCTTTAAGCCATTGATCTCACGTAAAATGGTCGACCAGCGGTCTGTGCAGGCGCTGCTCTCGCAGAATTTTGGCGGCTCTGCAGCGGGATTGTTTTTGAACCTGCTGGAGGCCGGCACTGTCAAAGATAAGGATTTAGACGAGTTGGAAGCGCAAATCCGGGAGTATCGTAAAAAGAGCGATCCGCAGAGGGGACCTAAACGGGGGTAGGTCGCTTTCCTGCTATATGTCTTACGGAAGTAACGCCGCAGGGGGCCTCCGGCAATTGAATCGCTTTCGGAAATATCGGGGCACAGCAACCGGAAAGCAACTAGAATCAGAGGTTTTGTGCGTCCAGAGACCCAGCTAGCTATTATGGCGGCGTTCGCCGGATTTCTGCTCAAGACGTCCGTCGGCCTCTGCATCTGTTGGGCGATAAGCAAAACAGTTGCCTCCCCTGATAGGAAGTTTCTGGTTTGGCTTGGCTTCCTCGTCAGTGCGGGATGCTATTGGCTATGGCTGGCGGGAAACTTTGTGCCTCATGCGCCAGAGCTTATCTCTCTTACGGTGCCTACGGCGTTGGCATCAGGTGCGCCGGTGGGAAAGTGGCAAATCCAAGACTCCTGGGAGCTTTCCCTCTCGGTGCTATTTCGCAGTTTGGGGGCGCTGTATCTCATAATATTGAGCCTCTTCCTTTTCGCGCGTGTCAAAAAGCATCTGCATCTGAAATGGATACTTCAATTTACATATAGGGCACCTGATGCGATCGAGAACATCTTCCGTCCAATCGCGGAGAGCCTAAATGCGGGCAACGTGCAATTGAGGATGCTGTCAGGGATCCATTCCCCTGCAACGTTCGGTTGGATCAGACCCACGGTTCTGCTGCCCCCGTTCTGTTTGAAACATGATGAGATGGAACTGGCAGACATTTTCCGTCATGAGCTGCAGCATGTTCAACGACGCGATTATGTATTCAATACCATCGCTTCACTCTGCTGCGCGCTTCTGTTCTTTCATCCCGCCGTTTGGTATGCGGTGCGCAGCCTTGAACTGGAAAGCGAACTTGCCTGCGATCTGGCCGTCATTAGCAATTCGCCCGACAGACGAGCGACATATGCCGAATATTTAGTCGGCTTCGCCCGACTGAACGTCGCCCAAGAACCGTCACCCTGGAATGTAGATTTCATCGGCTCGTCCGTTCAACTGAAGGCGCGGATTCGCTCTCTACTGGCGGAAACCAGAACAATACCTAGCTGGATGATGGGCTTGCGTGCCACGCTTGGGTTGCTCCTTCTCGCTGGATTTCTCGGCATAGCGCCGTCCCTATTCATTGGGCTTTCTTACGAGCGGCACCGGATTGAGCAACCAGTGAAATCAACCTTGTTGGCCACGCGGAGCGAGGTTCGGCTGCGCAGCAGACGCACCTATAAAACTCAGTTGCAAAAGAAGGTGGTGCGAATCAGTCCAACATTTGAGGTCATGTCGCCGAGTGTCCCAGCTACTGCTCCGGTCGAAGCCTCTGTGAATGCAACCCAAACTATGCCGCGTAGGTCAGACCAAATATTATCCAGGGAGCCGCAGCCCACTTTGAAACGGCGGGGTGAATCCCCCGCAATACCAGCGCCGAAATCTTCTTCTGCAACGGTCATCTCGCTCTCAAACGAACCTCCTCCACACCCGAAAAGCAAGCTCATCACAAAGGGCCGCGCGGTCGCTTCGATCCTCACAACAGCGGCGGGCGAGGCTGCTCGTATTGCTTCTCACGATCGAGACAGAGAGGGTCATTAAGGACTGCTTATTTTTCATTGCGGCTGCCGTCGCCAACAAAGAGAGTTCAGCCGGAGCTTTCTGAAGCGTAGGGTTGGACATGTCCGAAGTCTTGGTATGACCTAATTCCACGCCTGGCTTGATTGTCTGAACGGTGATAGCCGGGAGACGGGAAGGCTCACGGCGGCGGACCCGAGGGGCTTCTCCGCCGAGCACAACCGCGAAGGCATCCGTCTGAACACGGCAGCCGACTTTTTTGCCGAGATCGGAGGGACGGAGCCTGTGACTGTCCGTTACCGTGAATTCTGGAGAACGGGCACGCTCCAAAGCCTCCTCTGGAAACAACGTTGCGTGAATACCGCCGTAGATAGCCCACGCGCCGCGCTCGCGCGCCATCCGGCCAACTTCATATCCGCGCAGAGCATTACGGAGTAAGCGGAAATTGAATGCCAAGTAGAACGAGACATCCCAATCGCCGGGAATTCTCGGACGGTCTCGGAGTCCGGATCAGCGGATCATGCTGGATGTTTTTGCAGAACTCGTGAGCATGTAGTCAAGATCTGACTCTACCGATGGAAGCTTAAGCTTCGCTAAAGACGTGGAGAGGGCTTGGTCCCAAACCGCTTTGAGGCGAGCCTCGTCTCCATAACGCTTCCATGGTCAGGGGACATTTAGCCAGGTCAATCGCTGCTGCTCCCCAGGGATCGATTCCGTCACCTATCAGTGCCTCGGCGTAGCGATCTGCGGCCTTCAGGCAATCTTAAGCATTCCAGTGTAAGCTTGTCAGGTGACATCGCGCCAGGCGTGAATCCGGTCTGATATCTGGTCCAACCCTATCGAGGAGAGCTTACATGCGAATGGTTCGATTGCTTCTATGCGGTTTCGTTATATCGTTACTGGCGGGAGCGCTGCCGTCGTCGGCACAGACGCATTGGGAAATGCTGCGGACCTTTCACATTGGCGGAGCCGGTGGTTGGGACTATGTGACCGTGGATGCGGCAAGACATCGCCTATTTGTCACCCGCTCGACCCACACGATGGCTATCGATACCAGGAATGGTAAAGTGCTCGCGGATATTCCGGGGCAGATACGGTCCCACGGTGTTGCTCTCGTTCCGAAATTAGGACGCGGGTTCATTACCGACGGCGGCGGCAGCGGCGGAATCATTGTTTTTAACATGAACACCTACAAGGTCCTGGGACGGATCCAAACGATGCCAGATTCGGACGGCATCATCTACGATGCGAAACTGAATCGGATGCTGGCTGTCTCCGGCGACGGCAACGCGCTCATGACGTTTAACCCGGACATCGATCCGAAGCAGGGCCGGATCGATCCACCGATCAAGCTGGGCGGATCGCCGGAGTTTTTAGCGTCCGACGGAACGGGCAGGGTCTATATCAACTTGGCGGACAAAGGTCTGGTCGCGGTCGTAGACCTCCACACGAGGAAAGTCGTGGCGCGCTGGCCAGTGGCCCCGGGCAGCAAGCCAGTAGGGATGGCGATTGACCCGGCAAAGCATCGTCTCTTCATCGGCTGTCGAGGGCCGCAGAAGCTGATCGTGATGAATACAGAAAACGGCAAGGTGGAGGCGACACTGCCGCTCGGATCCGGGAATGATGCCGTTCACATTTTTGACGGTCAGGCATTCGCGAGCTGTGGCGATGGATCGTTGACCGTTGCCGGGGAGAAGGCAGGAATATTCGCGGTTGAGCAGGTGGTTAAAACGGCTGCAGGAGCGCGAACCATGGGCCTAGACGCGGAATCTCGCGAGATTTTCCTGCCAACAGCCCAATTCGAGCCTGCAACTGTAGGACGGCCAAAGATGAAGTCGGGGACCTTCGAGATCATCGTCCTGAAAGGCGAATAAGCAGATTCGCAGGAGCAAGTTGCCTGAGGCCGCAACGTGGAAAAGCATCTCCCCCTCTGTCCGACACGTGCAAGTTCTCAGGAGACGACTTTTTGTCCGCTAATTGGAGCTGGTGTTTGGCCTCCGGCAAAGCCTGGAGTTGAAGGGTATAGATTTTCTGTACCAAGCATTGAGTTTGGTCTTCGGCCTTTTTAGGTTGCAGTAGTATTAGATGGCTAAATCCTTTTCTGCGGCAAGGGTGGTGTTTCTGGGTCGATGAAATCTGCAAGGAATCGTAACCAAGGATTTCGGTTAAGGAATAATTAGTCCGGATCACTGCTCAAAGGCCGACAGTAGATTGTGCGGCCGCATGATCGGACACTCAGGCCATACCTGCTGAACCATCATCGTATGTGATTTTGGTCGCGTCACAGCGACCATCAAGGTTTTTCGGCTTCGTCTGTAAGGTGGCAAATCCCCTCTCCAAATAAAGTTTGAGATCAATTTTTCCCCGTTGTGACTTTCACGGCGGAGTACGATCGCGCCATCGAATTGCTTTCCCTTCGATGGCGCGATCGTGGGCGCACTCACGGCGTTGCTCGGCATCATGTGCGCGCTCACTGAAAACGACATGACCCGGCTCCTGACGCGAAGCTCCATGGAGAATCTCGGCATTATTGTTGCGGCGCATGGTGCCCGGTTTGCATTTGCCGCGAAGCGCCACCCGACCTTGGCCGGGCTCGCGCTGATCGCGGGACTCTACCACACGATGAACCACTCAACCTTCAAGACGCTGCTGTTCTTGGGCGCAGGAGGTGTGAACGACGCAATCGGTCACCAGGACATAAACCGGCTGGGTGGATTGCTCAGGCGGCTGCCGCCGTTCAACGGTTTCGTCAGCGAATGGATGATCCTGCAGTCGCTGTTGCGAGTCGTCCAGCTCGGCCCGGTAACCGTACGCATCACGTTTGGCCTGGCAGGCGCTGCCTTGTCGCTTACAGCGGGGCTGGCAGTGACCTGTTTTGCGATGCTCGCCACCGGGACGTTGCTCGGCGTGCCGCGCTCGCGAGAGGCGGAGGCGGCGCCGCGTATGCCGGTGAGCCTGGCCGCACCCATGACGCTGCTGCTGGTCCTATGCTTATGGCTGGGCGTCTGGGCTACAGGCGTTATTCCGGTTCTAGGCCGCATCGCTGCGCCCCTCATCGGGCTCGATACAACTGCCGGGCTGGTGCCAGCCTTCTTCGGCTCCGCCAATGAGCTTCCGGCTGACGTCGTGCACGGCCTGACCCAGCTCGGCGCGCAGCTCGGCCGCGGCATCCTGCCGTTGCGGGGTTTGATTGTTTTACCCTCCGATGCACCCCGGGCCGGCGTAGTCTACGCCATGTCAACGGCGCTCACCTTCGTGGTACTCACATTCATGCTTCTGGTGGTATGGGTGCTCGCGCGGGTGCTCCGTCGTCACCGCCAGCTCGTGCGGCGTCCGCCGTGGAACGGCGGCATTCCGCAGCTGCGCCCGGAGATGGCGTACACAGCGACTACCTTTTCGGCGCCAGTGCGGGTGCTATTCGATGCGGTGTTCGATCCAGAAGTCACGCGCGAGGAACAGCACCAAGGCGCATTTCTTACGAGCCGGCGGCATCATGAAGTGCGAGTGCACATTTTCGACCGCTTGTTGTTGAACCCGTTCCTGGCGGCCATGGAGGCCACAGCCAGGCTATTCGCGCGCATGCACCATGGCAAGAACGGGGTACGCAGCGTATGCACTCGGCGCTCTGGTGGTTGTCCTGCTCGCAGCCACCATCGCACTGAACTGATTCCTGGTCCCCCGGTATCGCAACCCGCATCCTCGTCCAACACCGGGGTGACCGCCCAGTGTGAGCGTTATCGAGCAGTTGCATCGGGTATCACTCTTGGTCAACAGCGGGTCACTACTGCGGTTGGTCGTATCAGTCGAATTGGTTTGTAACAACCTTGCGGTGTTGAGTTGTGCGACTATCGGGCGCTTGTCGAAGCTCCCGAGTTCTTCGACAAGACAGCCAGTGTTGGGATGTTCGAACACATAGGTAAAAAACTGTTGCCGAACTATTTCAGGATTGCTTACAGCATTCTTTGTAATGCTCGCGTAGGTTTTCTACATCGCACACTTCAAATCCTGCCTTTACGGAGTGATGATGACCTCCGGCTTCCCAAAGCGTAGCGATACCCGGTGGTGTTTGCCTCCGATGGGAAAATTCGTTAGCTCTACCGGTTCGTTATATCCGGGCCCCACCTTGGGAACACCGTCGTCGTTGATATCGACGATGGACTCAACCCCGATTAGGCACATCAGCGCACCCCATGTGTAATTGTGATTGCCGCCCACACTTCCGTCGATACTGAAGAAGTTTTCGCAACAATATCCATCGGCCAGCCAGTTATTCATGAAAAGATGCACGCTCTTTTGTGCGAAGGCGCCTTGGACCTCTCCCGATGCATAACGCTTGACGCCCTGAAAGACGAGATAGTTCACCGGGCCCCAGATGGTCCCATGCCAGTAGGTCTGCCCGAGAAACAAGGGATCCTGACGTGACACGGTAGGCAAGATCCATTCACCCCAGAACTGGGCGGGATCCGTCATCACTGCGAGCACTTTTTGCGCGCGGTCCGCATTCGGCGCACCGCAAATCAGCGGATAAAAATTCGCTGGCGTGAGCCGGGTCAAAAAATCGCCGGGCGTGCCGTCTGCCTTGTCCCAAAAGCGGCTGCAATAGATTCCCAGCTTTTCATTCCAGAGTTTCGCATTGATCCGGCCGTTCATATCAGACGCTTCCTGGCGATGACGTTGGGCATCGTCCGGCTTTCCGATAGCATCCGCGATCCTCGCGAGGTAATACGCGTCCATCGCCCACAACGAGCAGAGATCGACCGCGTAGGCATTCATAGTGGGGCCCACCATTTGTATGCCCTTAACACCCTTAAACTGAGGCGTGTCGTCCCAACCGGTTTCGAACTGGGCGTTCTGCAGGATGC
>JBDTBI010000178.1:0-2852 GCA_039924215.1 Acidobacteriaceae bacterium | reverse complement strand
CAGAAACTGCGAGCATCCAGGCAACTTTCCTCCGGGGCGATATTTCTGGTGGGGACATACGCGGGATTGCTGATTCTGCATCTAACTTACACGCAGCTGAACGATACGTACATCGTTGCCTTCATCCCGTTGGGCTTGCTAATCATTGCGGAGAGGCTGCGAGGTTATGAGCCCCGCAGAGGTGCGTTGGCCTTGTCCGCCGCTCTCTCAATGGTACTTATCTTGTTAGGTGGACTTTGGATGCGTGGGGAATATTCGACCCAACAAACGACCTGGCAAGCCGCCGACACGTTGATGCATGCCGGCGTCCAGCCAGGTAATATCTACGGTTCCCCGCAGTGGGCCGCATACCATGGAGCATACGACACTTGGATCGCAGCCGGAGCTCCAGGCTTCGGTATTCCGCCGAAAGGCAACCCTCTTATCTATGACCCTTTGCACGATCCCTTTAACTCTTGGCTGCGCAAACGAGGAGAGAGAGCAGATTACCGTATAGTAGATTCGCGTTGGGGCGCACCTCCACGCGGATGGCAAGTCGTCTCCTCTCGCAGCTTTCGAAGCGCCCTATTCGCAAAACGCTTTATGTGGACGTTGACGCGCGCTCCCGCTCGCTAGAAACGGGTCGGCGTGCCGAGACCAAATAGGCGAGGGTTTCTGTGCCCGGCGTTGTTTTTTGTAACAGAAAGCTAGAGGCTCGCTCAGGAACCGAAGGCGATGTTCATGACTGAGGGCAAATCCGCCCAAGATACCTTTTAGGCTGCAGGGCTCGTAGTTTCTTCTGGTGCCGGGGGCGGTGGAGGAGGGAACGGAGAAACTTCTTCCGTGACCGACAGTCCCGCGCGGCGCAGCAGCTGGAAGACCGTTGCGGAGCCGAGGCGTGTGGCATCGTACTCCACCAGGATCGTTCGTTCCGGCTGGTCCAGACGCACGCGGCGAATGCCGTAGACATCGTACAAATCTGCCACAGCGCGCATGGTATCTTCCGTCGGATGCTCCGCATAGCGAAACTTCACATTCATGTTCGTCGTCATGGTTCCATCATAAATGGCATGCTCCGTGTCCCCTGACAAACGGAGTCTCAATTTTTTGCGCTCAGGGTTGAGGACAGGGCTTCCACAATGCCCGGGCTGGTCCAGTCCTGCGCATTGACGTACTTGCGAACAATCTGGCCTGATCGGTTGATAAGATAACTGTCCGGGATCAAAACTGTGCCGTAGCGGCGCATGACGGCTTCTGAAGGATCGCGGATGGTTTGGAAATCAATGTGATTCTCCATCAAAAAATCGTGGTACGCCTGCGGGTCTTTGTCGATGCTGACACCGAGAATCACCAACTGGGGCAGCCGCCGGTGCAACGCCATTAGCGACGGCAGCTCGTCAATACAAGGCGCGCACCAGCTTGCCCAGAAATTCAACAGCACCACGTGACCGCGATACTGGCTAAGGCTGACAGTCTGGGTGCCGTCGTGGAGAGTGAAGGCTGGGGCCGTTTTGCCCAGTTCGCGCGGACGTCGGCCGCGGTCACATCCGAGGCCCAACAGACAAAGCACGATCAATACCGCTGGAACACTCAAGCGCCTGGATTTCACGTCTCTCAATTTCTCCCGCCGATCCTTGTCTAACTATGATACGAATTTGTTGAATGGAGACGAAATCTGCTGTGCAAGTTTCGATGGAAGGAAATCAGCCCTCGCTACAGCTTTCGGTTATGGTGCCTGCGAGGAATGAAGCCGAATCGATCCGGGACTGCCTCACCTCTTTGACGCGGCAAAGCGAAGAGGGCTTTCGCCTGGGGCACGACTGGGAGCTGATTGTCATCGACGACGCATCCTCTGACGCGACGCGCCAAATTACCATGGAATTTGACGGGATTACCGTACTCGATGCGCCCGCGTTGCCGAAAGGTTGGACAGGGAAGGCGAATGCGTTGTGGTTTGCTGCGCAACAGGCTCGTGGCAAATGGCTACTATTTACCGATGCAGACACCGTGCATGAGCCCGGCAATCTGCATCGCGCCCTACGCGAGGCGGAACGGCACCGAGTGGCGACGCTCTCCTACTCTCCGCGGCAATTGGTCCGGGGGCTGTGGCAGGGTACGCTGATGACCCTGATCTTCGCCGATCTGGAACAGGCGTATCCGCCGCGGTTGGTAAACCTGGCGGACTCTCGTGTGGCCGCGGCAAATGGCCAATTTTTGATGATGCAACAGGAACTGTATCGTCGCATCGGCGGCCATAAGGCCGTGCGCGGCTCGCTGCTGGAGGACGTGGAACTGGCGCGGCGGTGCAAGCAATCGGGGGCGGCTTTACGCTTCCGGTACGCGCCGGATGCCGTTAGCACACGCATGTATCGATCGTTTGGCGCAATGTGCGAAGGGTGGAGAAAGAACCTCGCCTTTCTGTTTCCGAATGCGCTGGCACGCGGACTTTGGAAGATGGTCCAGTTCATTCTTCTGTTCGGGCTTCCCTTGTTGGCCATCTGGCTGTATCTCACCGTGGCAAGGACGGCAGTGATCTGGGCCGTTGGGCTGTGGTGGATATGGCGCGTGCGCGTGCATTACGCAAAGGCCGTCAAGGCGCATTTTTCGGTTGCCGATACGCTCCTGTCGCCGCTGGCACTGCCGCTTTTCAGTTGGTTGTTTGTATCCAGTTGGATTCATAAAAACCTCCGGCGAAGCATGACCTGGAAAGGGCGCGCCTATACTCCCTGATCGCGTCCGGTGCCTGTGCTGTCAGCAGGGAAGATAAAATGTGTCGAGACAGCCGGCGAATGAATCCCATATGCTAGGGATTATGGTGCTTCTGACACGCAAATCGGAGTTTTCCTCGGCCCACTATTACTACAACGAAGCCT
>JBDTBI010000177.1:0-9442 GCA_039924215.1 Acidobacteriaceae bacterium | reverse complement strand
ATTTCATCCTCTGCCCGTGAAAAATTCGACGACTGGGTTCGGTTGAGCGTATCGATCTTGTGCTGAATGTTGTAGGTGTAATCGGACATGTGGTCGGTGACCTCGACCAGTTGCTCGAAAACAGTCCAGCCAATGGTTCCCACAGTGGTTCCAGCGGCCAATATCACCAATATCACGGCTAATACTCTGGGAAAGCGGATGCGTTCCAGCAAAGTGACGATAGGAGAAAGCAGGAAAGCAAACAGGATTGCGAGAGCCAGCGGAACGACTACCTTTTTCGCAAGATACAGAACAGCAACCGTGACCAGAGCAAAAATAATAGCCAGTAGCTGAGATAGTTCCGCGGACTTTCTAGAACTGCTCATGACGAAACCAGCATTGCACAAGTGCCTGCGCTTTGTTTATCGTTCCAGTCGTCGGGATACTGGCGAACAGAGGCTCTCTCAATCATTCCATCCTCAATCATCAACGTCACTCACCAATTCCATCAAGCGGAAGCCTTGCGCACGCAAATCTCGCGCAGACAAACTGTCTGTATCTTCGATTCAATTTCATCGCCGAAGGTTTCCCCGTGTGAACGCGATATACATCGTCAACATTCATCGAGCACCCGAATCGCACGATCCCTCCAAGAAAAGAACTACACTGAAAAAGTAAGTTCCGGTCCTGCTCACAACAGGCAGCAATGTCGGTCCAACCACGTCCGTGGTTTTAGCCTTGGCCCATGTATAGGGGGACATATGTTTACTCCGCTCACTCATTCCAGATTTCGCAGGCGGCCTTCAGATGCAGCCGTGCCATATCGCCTCGCTTCGGGAAGCACCCCTCATCCCGCAATGCAAACCCTCCTTACTCTTCCCTCAAACCTCACACTCCTTCAACATGGAATGAATCTCATCCTCCCAGTTATCCTCCTGGCTGTATTTCTCTCGACGGTGACAGGCGGATTGACCGCGCAGAACACGGGAGCGACAGGCCTTTCCGCCAGCGTGAACCCGTTGATCGGCACCAGTCGAGGCCCCGGCGATGGCAACAATCTTTTTCCCGGCGCTACGTTACCCTTTGGCATGGTCCAGCTCAGTCCGGATACAGAAAGCAAGGGCTACGGATATCACTATTATCAGGACACAATTCAGGGCTTCAGCATAACTCACATGAGTGGCCCCGGCTGCCCGAACGAAGGCGATGTGTTTTTTACCGGAACCACCGGCCCTGTCACGACGCAGGTTAGCGATTTTCAATCGCCTTATTCCCATGCCCAGGAATCGGCTGCCCCGGGATACTACCAGGTAAAGTTATTGCGCTGGGGCGTCAACGCTGAACTCACCGCGACCGACCGCACCGGCATCGCAGAATTTTCCTTCCCGGCAGGAAAACCGGCGAATATTCTAGTTCCCATCAGCCGCACCCTGAACCATACCGTCGCCGCTTATGTGCGCGTGGTAAGCGACCACCAAATCGATGGCTACGTCGTCAACCAGCTTTTTTGTGGTAAAAAACAGCCCTACAAAGTGTATTTCGTCATGACTTTTAGCCGCCCATTTTCCTCCTTTGGAACATGGAATGGCGATAATTATGGGGGTCCGGGGAAACTTGCGGCGGGCAATCGCACGGCGAAGCAGACGGATCACAACCAGTGGATTGGCGCCTACGCTACCTGGCCGGCTGCACCCCACGGCCAGACCATCACCGCAAAAATCGCCATCTCCTATGTAGACGCCGCTGGCGCGGAAAACAACCTGAAAACGGAAGCAGCCGGAAAGAGCTTCTCTGACGTCCGCAAGGCTGCCAATAAAACATGGAACAAGGCGCTCAACGTGGTGGATGTCACCGGGGGTACGCCTGACAGGCGCACCGTGTTCTACACCGCCCTGTACCACAGCCTGATCATGCCAACCATTTTTAATGACGCCGACGGGCGCTATGTCGGGTTCGACCAGAAAATTCATCAGGTCGCCTCCGGTCATTCGATCTATAACAACTACTCAGGTTGGGACATCTATCGCAGCGAAATGCCCCTGCTGGCTCTGATTGAGCCGAAGCGAATGGAAGACATGGCGCAATCCATCGTGCTGATGTACCAGCAGGGAGGCTGGATAGGACGCTGGCCGGAAGCCAATTACTACACGAATGTCATGGCCGGGAGCCCGCTGACCGTAAGTGTGACCACGGCATGGCTGGATGGCCTGCACGGGTTCGATATCGACAATGCGTGGAAAGGAATGCTGCTGGATGCGACCCGGGCTCCCCCTCCGGGACGCCCGTATGTAGGCGAAGAAGGAATGGAATGGATCAATAAGGTTCATTACGTTCCCAACGACAAGATCCGCTACGGTTCCGTCTCGCAGATACAGGAAGACGCCATCGCCTATGCCTCGCTGTACCGGCTGGCAGTGAAGTTGGGCAAAACGGACGACGCAAAAATGCTGTATCAACGCGCCCTCTACTATCGCAACGTCTTCAATCCGCAGGACCACTTCTTTCGTCCCCGGAACGCGGATGGACAGTGGGTGGGAGATTTTGACCCTTCCGCCAAAGGACACAGCGATAGCGGCTTCATTGAAGGCTCAGGCTGGCACTATCAATGGCTGGCGCCGTCGGATCTGGCATGGCTGATCAAGGCCGTAGGGCCAGGTCTGTTCAATCGTCGGCTCACGAATTTTTTCAACTACCCAAAGCCAGGGTGGTATCCCCAGTACTACAACCCATACAACGAAACCGATCTGGAAGCCCCGTTCGAGTTCAATTTTTCAGGCAAACCGTGGGAAAGTCAGCGGGTCGTCCGCCGTATTCTCAAGGAAAACTACACCAACACTCCGGATGGCATTCCCGGAAACGACGACTGCGGCGAAATGTCCTCCTGGGCAGTCATGAGCATGATGGGCATCTATTCCGTGGACCCGGCCAGCCTGGCTTATGAACTGGTCAGCCCGCTCTTCTCCAAGGTTGTTGTTCACCTGAAGGCTCCATATTCCGGCAAAGCATTCACCATTGAAACCACCTCCAATCCGGACGCAGCTCCATATATCCAAAGTGTGAAGCTCAACGGAAACGACCAACAACACAACTGGATCACGTACCAGGACATGACGAATGGGGGTACGTTGCATTTCGTGCTCGGCTCCAACCCAAATCAGGCGTGGGGTTCGGCTCCGCAGGATGCGCCCCCGTCCTTGAGCCAGCAACAACCGTGATGCCTACACGTGTTGAGAACGAGACACATGGATTCTTTCGGAAACGTGGACCAGCGTTCACGAAAACACAACAGCCTCACATTCGCAAGAGTGCGGGGCTGTTGGGTATATTCCCGGTGATTTGAAATGCGGCGAACATGGTGCCTGCCTCACCTCAGTATCCCGTGCTCCCATGGAAATGCCCGCAACGACTTCTGGAGTAAACTTTCATTTCCGCACAAAGAAGGCTAAGACATCCATAGGAGAAGACGTGTCGACCACAAATAATATCGATCCGATTTGCAAATTTTGGCTGTTCCGATTGTTCTCAGCTCTATCCTTTTGCCGTCGACAAGCTTCAGCACAAAGATCACCGGCGCAATCCGGCAGGTCGCGTTTCGGGAGCCACGCCATTCATTATGGAATGAGTTTTGTCCTGCCGGCCATCGCACATATCGGCTTTCTGCCGCTGATGACGGGAATATCGGTGGCACAGAATACGGGAGCAACGGGCCTTTCCGCAAGCGTCAACCCATTGATTGGTACAGGCCACGGACCAGGAAACGGCATCAACGGCGGAATCAATCTTTTCCCGGGAGCCACCTTGCCCTTTGGCATGGTGCAGGTCAGCCCGGATACTGAAAGCTCAGGATACGGCTATCACTATTACCAGAAAGCCATCCAGGGCTTCAGCATGGCCCACATGAGCGGTCCGGGATGCTCCAACGAGGGAGAAGCATTCTTCACCGGCACCACCGGCCCTGTCATGACACAGGTCAGCGATTTTCAGTCACCCTATTCCCATAGCCAGGAATCGGCTGCTCCGGGGTATTACCGGGTAAAGTTATTGCGCTGGGGTGTCAACGTTGAACTCACCGCCACGAACCGCACCGGGATGGCGCAATTCTCCTTCCCGGCGGGAAAGCCGGCGAACATTCTGGTTCCTATCAGCCACACGCTGAATCTTACGGCCGCTGCCTATGCGCACGTAGTCGGTGATCGCCAAATTGACGGCTATGTGGTGAATCATATTTTCTGCGGTCATCCAAATTCACAAACGTACAAGGTCTACTTTGTGATGACCTTTGATCGCCCGTTTGCGAAATTCGGAACCTGGGACGGCAATCAATACGGGGGCCCTGGGAAACTTGCAGCGGGCAATCGCACCGCAACCCAAACAAGTCACAACCAATGGATTGGAGCCTATGCCACGTGGCCGACTTCGGACCATGCTCAAACCGTTACCGCAAGAATCGCCATCTCCTACGTGGACCCCGCTGGCGCAGAGAGCAATTTGAAAACAGAGTCAGCCGGAAAAAGCTTCTCTGAAATCCGCAAATCAGCGAACGAAACATGGAACAAAGCGCTCGGCGTGATCGAAGTTACTGGAAGCACGCCGGACAGACGCAGAGTATTTTACACCGCCCTGTACCACTGCCTGATGATGCCAAGCATCTTCAGCGATGCCGACGGCCGCTATCGCGGGTTCGATCAGAATGTTCATCAGCTCTCCTCTGGCCATCTGCTTTACGGCAATTTCTCCGGCTGGGATGTCTACCGCACTGAATTGCCGTTGCTGGCTCTGATTGAACCGCGGCGAATGGAGGACATGGCACAATCCGTCGTCCTGATGTACCAGCAGGGAGGCTGGATAGGTCGCTGGCCGGAAGCCAATCGCTACACCAATGAGATGGCCGGTAGTCCGCTGACCACCATGGTATCCATGGCATGGCTCGAAGGTCTGCACGGATTCGATATCAACAATGCATGGAAGGGGATGCTGCTGGATGCAACCCAGGCTCCCCCGCCGGGAAGCCCCTATGAAGGCGAGCTCGGGGTGGAGTGGATCAACAAGATCCACTACGTACCTGACGACAAAGTTCGGTTTGCCTCTGTGAATCAGCTTCAGGAAGATGTCATTGCATATGCCGCCCTGTACCGGTTGGCGGTGAACCTCGGCAAGACGGGCGACGCGAAGATGCTGTACCAGCGGGCTCTCTACTATCGCAACGTCTTTAACCCACAGGACCACTTCTTCCGGCCCCGCAACGCGGACGGCACATGGGTCGAAAACTTTGACCCGACCCATATTGGAAGCCGTTGGCAAGGCTTCATTGAAGGGTCAGCCTGGCATTATCTATGGTTGGCGCCGACAGATGTATCCTGGCTCATTCACGCTATGGGCCCCGACCTCTTCAACCAGCGGTTAACAGAATTCTTCAACTATAAGACGCCCGGGATCTACGGAGATCGGTACAACCCGTACAACGAATCCGATTTGCAAGCTCCATTTGAATTCAACTTTTCCGGGCAACCGTGGAAAGGTCAGCGTGCAGTTCGCCGCGCCTTGGCAGAGAATTACAGGGACGATCCCAACGGCATGCCCGGAAACGACGACTGCGGCGAAGTGGCCTCATGGGCAGTCATGAGCATGATGGGTGTCAATACTGTGGACCCGTCCAGCCTCGCCTACGAGCTGGCCAGTCCGGTCTTCCCGAAGATTGTGATTCATCTCAAGGCACCCTACTCCGGTAGAGCATTCACCATTGAAACCACTCCGAACCCCGAAACAACTCCTTATATCCAAAGTGTGAAGCTTAACGGCCACACCCAACAGCACAACTGGATTCCCTACCAGGACATCAGCAATGGTGGCACCCTGCATTTCGATCTCGGCCCCAGCCCAAATCACGCATGGGGCTCGGCTCCGCAGGATACGCCTCCATCGTTGAGCCAACATCAACCGTGATTTTCCCTGCCAGGAAAATCTTTTGGAATGCATGGGGTGGAGCAGTCCCGCGGCCGTAAGCGTGGGACTGCTGGCTGCATGCATTGCAATCGGTTCGATTCGTAGGAGAAACAGCAGTGAGCTTTGCATCTGCGCTCGGGTCGGCATACCATCCTATGTCACGCTTGGAAGTGTCGACGTCGGCCCTGGAAATATGCACTCATTTCCACACATACAAAAATAAGGCACCTAATTTAGGAGGTCACATGTCGCACCGAGATGTTCCTTTTCATGTCTGCAAATCTCTCGTTTACGGATTGTTTCCAGCCGCGTCGCTTCGCCGCCGACAGGCGGGCGTGCAAAGATCTGTCCGGCCCAGTCGCGCAATGCGTTTCGAGACTCAGGCCGTGGGAGTGAAGGCCTTGCCTGCCATCGTCCTGCTCGTTTTTTTCACGCTGATGGCGGGGGCGTTGGTCGCCCAAAACAGCACCGGAGCGACGGGCCTGTCTGCCAGCGTCAACCCATTCATTGGCACAAGCCGCGGAGCGGGGGGTGGCAACAACTTGTTTCCCGGTGCCACAGTTCCCTTTGGCATGGTGCAACTCAGCCCAGACACTGAAAGCAACGGCTATGGATATCACTATTACCAGAGCACGATCCAGGGCTTCAGCATGACCCACATGAGCGGTCCGGGCTGCTCGAACGAAGGGGAAGTATTTTTTACCGGAACCACCGGCCCTGTCTGGACGCAGTTGTCCGGTTTTGAGTCACCCTATTCCCATGACCAGGAATCGGCTGCACCGGGGTACTACCAGGTAAAGTTGTCGCGCTGGGGTATCAACGTGGAACTCGCCGCGACGAACCGCACTGGGATGGCACGATTCTCGTTTCCGGCGGGGAAAGAGGCGAACATTCTGGTTCCAATTAGCCACACGCTGAACTACACCAGCGCCGCGCATGTCCGAATCGTGGGAGATCGGCAAATCGAAGGCTACGTGGAGGATCATACGTTCTGCAACAGAAAGTTCGCCTACAAGGTTTACTTTGTCATGACGTTCGATCGGCCGTTTGCGAAGTTTGGGACTTGGAATGGTATCCAAACCGCCGATTCCGGGAAACTGGCGGAGGGCAATCGGATCCAGGCCCAAACCGATCATGGCCAATGGATTGGAGCCTACGTCACCTGGCCGGCTGCTAGCCAACCCCAGACCGTGACCGCAAAAATCGCGATCTCCTACGTGGACCAGGCGGGAGCCGAAAACAATATGAAGACCGAAGAGGCCGGCAAGACCTTCTCCCAAGTCCGCAGCGACGCAAACAACGAATGGAACAATGCACTCGGTGTCATTGATGTCACTGGAGGTACGCCTGACAGACGCACGGTGTTTTACAGCGGGTTGTATCACAGCCTGTTGATGCCCACCGTTTTCGACGATGCAGATGGCCGGTATAACGGATTCGACCAGAAAATCCACCAGATCGCCCCCGGTCACTCGTTTTACGTTAACTTCTCGGACTGGGACACCTACCGCAGCGAAATGCCGCTCCTTGCTCTCATTGAGCCGAAGCGAACACAGGATATGGCACAATCCATCGTGCTGGCATACAAGCAGGGAGGCTGGATCCCCCGCTGGCCGGAGCTCAACTACTATCAAAACTCGATGTTGGGCAGTCCAGAGACCATCCTCCTATCCACGATATGGCTGGACGGCCTGCACGGATTTGATATCGACAATGCATGGAAGGGTATGCTGCTGGATGCGACGCAAGCCCCTCCGCCAGGCAAACCGTACGTAGGAGAGGAAGGGATCGATTGGATCAACAAAATTCATTATGTTCCCAACGACAAAATCTCACACGGTTCCGTTTCGCAGATTCAGGAAGACGCCATTGCCTACGCATCCCTCTACCGCGTGGGGCTGAAACTGGGAAAGACAGACGATGCGAAAATGCTGTCCCAGCGCGCTCTCTATTATCGTAACGTCTTCAATCCTGCCGACCGTTTCTTCCGGCCGCGCAACGCAGATGGCCAGTGGGTTGCGGAATTCGACCCTTCGAACGGGACTGGCTTTGTGGAAGGTACCGGTTGGCACTACCAATGGCTGGCACCGACCGACATGGCATGGCTCATTCAGGCCGTGGGTCCCGACCTCTTCAACAAGCGACTGACCAATTTTTTCAAGTACCCCAATCCAAAGCCAAAAGAGGAGTATCGCGAATATTACACGCCGTACAATGAAACCGATCTGGAAGCTCCATTCGAGTTCAACTTCTCCGGCAAACCGTGGGAAAGCCAGCGGGTTGTCCGCCGCATCCTGAAGGAGAACTATACCAACACTCCCGATGGCATTCCCGGCAATGACGACTGCGGTGAAATGTCTTCCTGGGCGGTCATGAGCATGATGGGCATCTATTCCGTGGATCCCGCCGGCCTGGCCTACGAACTGGTCAGCCCGGTCTTCTCCAAGGTTGTCATCCACCTCAAGGCTCCGTATTCCGGCAAGGCATTCACCATTGAAACCACTCCGAACCCACAAGCAACTCCATATATCCAAAGTGTGAAGCTCAACGGAAACGACCAGCAACACAACTGGATCACGTACCAGGACATGACGAACGGGGGCACCTTGCATGTTGCGCTCGGCTCCAACCCAAATCACGCGTGGGGTTCGGCTCCGCAGGACGCACCTCCTTCATTGAGCCAGGAGCAACCCTGACCTATTTCATCTGGACCGAATAACGCATGTACAAGGGGCTTGATGCAATACGCACCAAGCCCCTTGTAGATAAAAATAGTGACAGATGGAATCTGTCCAGCGGCTCACTGAGCATTACGTTTCTCGCACGCCAGACAATTGTACGGGCCGGCTCAGGCTCCTCATGAGCACAGCTCCGCATGCCAGTGTAATGGCGACAGACAGCAGCCCCGCAGAAAAAGAATGCGTGCGATCCAGCACCCAGCCCATCCACACCGGACCGACAAAGCCGCCAAAATTGCCGATCGAGTTGATCAGCGCAATCCCGGCGACACCATTCGCTCCCAGATGCTCCGTCGCGGTTGCCCAGAAGAGTGGCATGGCGGAAAAGATGCCGACCGCGGCAAGGGAGAACCCTGCCACGCTGACCACGATCAGGTGGGTGGCGGAGGCAACGTACATCCCCAGCGCGGCGGAGAGAAATGCGACAATGAGATGCCGTGTTCTCTCTCTGGTTGTATCGGAGTGACGGCACCACAACACCATACCCACGGCACTGATTAAGTACGGAATCGCAGTGATCCAACCGGTGTGAGTAAGAGCAAGCCCTTCTGAATCGAGAATGCGTGGCACCCAAAACCCCAGGGCGTAGAGGCCAATCATCAGGGTGAAGTAGGCCAGGGTAAAGCCGAGTACCATACGGCTGCGCAGCAAATGTGTCCACGATGCATGCGCCGGAGTGGCTGGAGATTCAGCCGCAACCGCAGTCAGCAGGCGCGTCTGGTCCTCCGCGGACAGCCAGCGCGAGTCTCGAGGCCCATTGGCAAGCACAAACGGAACAATGA
>JBDTBI010000176.1:0-3855 GCA_039924215.1 Acidobacteriaceae bacterium | reverse complement strand
CAAAACTTAGCCCTCCTCACGGGGGGATTTCCTTTGATTTTGCTCTAGGACGTGCCGAAGCACTGCGGTCATTCTATCTGGTGATCACAGCGGCTTGGATATTCACGCATCAAGCTAGGTAAATGCCCTTCCAGATCCGACTCCATCGAAACTCTTCCTGCCTCGGGATAATCGCAGGCGATTCGGCTTGTTCTTCCATCGCGTGCGCATTGCGAAGCCATGCCATAAGTTTTTCTTCCACGGTTAAGGCCCCGGAAACCATCCAGCTCCTCGTAATGTGTAGTGAGAAACTTCGCCTCGTGGCGCGGCTTAACTGGCCTACAACAAACCGGAAGGCAGGGGCGACACGATGCAAGGCTATACAATTTACAAGGCAGGCAAGGCGTATGTCGTGCAGGCCGAAGGTAAGGATGTGCTCATCTGCAAAAGCCGCCGTGACGCCGAGCAAATGGTTTGCGACGCAAGTGGATTGTTGGAGGAGTGGACCTCGAAAGGCCACCCCGGCACGGAGAGCGCAGAATGAACACGCGGGGCAATAAAAACCAGCCGGGGTGACCTGGAATTTTGCGCTGGCGGTAACGTTAAGAACGGATGCCGATTGGATGTCCTTCCACCCGCCCATATTTAAGGCAGATGAATACGTCCCCAAAACAGACTTTTGACGTTTACCGCAAGAAGTGCAAGTCAGCGCTGCGCCTGGCAACCAAGCCTGGCGCTAAGTTGCCGCGCCAGTTTCCGGCAAAGGAATGGGTGTTGATGAACGAGCGCGAGCGCTCCACGCTGCATTCCGACGCGACGTTTGACATAGCCGTCAAAGGTTATTGCTATTTCGAAGTCATCAAGGGGTAGTCCGTCTCGGTAAGGAAGCGCTGCGAAGCCGACGGGCTCGCAAAGCCAACGAGCCCATGCTGGGGTTTCCGTGGGCCGGCTCAGCCATCGCCCATGCTCGGCGACGCGCTCAATGCCGGGTATCGCTACCGCGCTGGTTTTCGTGCGTCCCGCGAGCTTAAGCGCCACCACGGCTTTATTCGCAAAGCATCGCTGATAAACCGCAGTCGCGTGCGACATTCAACACTGGAATCTCATTCCCGGATCTCCCAATCGATTGGACCGCACCAAATGGACGCCGAGGAACTCGCGAACAAATTCAAAGAATAAGGTATCTGCTGCTCTTGTCGAAAAGGACAGACAGGCTGTGATTGCAGACGATAATCGTGATAAGCGAACCGCTGACATGGAGCACTGCAGGCGCGCAATGGAACGCGAAGTCATACCGTTCCTAGAGGAGATGAAGCAGCATCTTGGCGACGAACAATTCTCGTTCGCGACGCAAGTTGAATTGCACGATCACCGTCCCGTCGGCGTTTCCTTTACGGTAGGTAGTGGAGCTCCAACGACGATTACAACCGCATTCGGCAATATCGTGGTGACCCGCATTGGCGATAGCGGAACAGGAAAAGGGGTTCCGTTCGTCTATACTCCGGACGCTGAGCCCTACATTTCAAACTCCGGTGACCTGACGAGGGGTAAAATAGCTAAGCTCCGAAATGGTGATTGACGACTGAAGATGCTAGCGGATGGCAGGTCTACGGATGCCCCAACGAGAAACCCCATGGCCCGGGGGCTTTCGTGTGGCGCCGTTTTAGACCCGTTTCACACAAAACTAGCGCGTCACTAGCGCCAAACAAGCATTGCCCGGTGCGTCTCTCAAAAGTGCTCAATCGAAAGGGCGAGCATCGAGACTGGGGGTCCTCGCCGGATTGGATGCCGTCAAGATAAGTAGTCTCCAAGGGTAGCTGCCCCAAATCTGGGGAGACTACCAACCGGCCCAATCTTGGGCGCGTTACTTTCCCTCACTTTTGAGGAAAAGTCAGCCTTGTGAAATGGCCTTCATTCGTAGCCTCCGATCTGAGGGCACCGCCAGCCGAACAGCCGAGATGCGGTTCCGAACGGCCTCGATTTAACCGCCCCAAATCTGGGGAGGTAAATCCAAATCTGGATTCTGCCACTCAGAAGGAGAGAGCCCCGCCGGCCGGCTATTCGTCAGCCGTTTCTTTTTGTTCAAGTTTCGCGCGCGTCTGAGCGAGGTGTTCAAGTAGTGAGACCGCCATGATCGTCGGCTTCAACTCCGCTGGAGCTCTATCGTAATTTCGGCCGTATGTAGCACTCAGTCGAGGCAGCATTGCGCGAGGAATAGCTTGCCAGTTAGACGGATCAGTGTCGTCCTTGTTGCCGTTAAGGCACTTGAGCACCACGCCTTTGCCAAGAGGTCCGTTCGCTTTTTCCCAAAGCCAGCGATGTTTGCAAACCGTCCGCGTGTTGGTCATTTTCCTCCCGTTCCACCATCGCTCTTCGACGACCAAAGTTACGAAACCATAATGGTCCCGTCCTTCATGTCCCGGACCGCGATAGTTTGGCGGTCGAACACCTTTCTTAAATGGTGACTTAGTACGACCGACCTTCCAGCCTCGTTTTTGACGCTGGGTGCGAAGTGCCCCAGCCGTAACGTCGGTCCGATTAAACTTGACGCAAAACTCGCGAAGATAATCAGGCGTAAACAAGGTCTGGTTTTCTTCCAGCCACTGCAGCTCCTCTTGGGTATATCTGCGCGTAGTCATTGCTTAATTCCATCAACGCTCCGGATTGCTCTCGTGCCGAGCGCCAGCAGATGCTGTGTAGGATCAATGCCGTGGTCCGAAACAATTTTTGCGGCTTGGACTTGCAGGGTAGTGTGGCGCAATATCTGGTCTGCGACCGCAACAATCGCGTTTCCGCGCTTCACTTCGTCTTCAAGACTATCGGAGGCCAATCCCTCGTCGGAAAGTCGCTCGATCTGGGCGAACAGGTGATCGTTAAGGTCAGAGAGTCTATTCTTGGTCATGCTGCTTTCTCCGATGCGATGAATGCATCAAGTGGTACGGCATGGATTTGCGATAGATTGATCTGGTGGGAACTCACCAAATCCTCGATATCCCTCCACAGAACTCAGCCGGGGGCGATGAACATCATCAGGGCGCAATATTCGGGCAGCGGGGCATGATGACTGTTCATATCGCATTCGGGTGGAAATCGGGGTGGCAATCCGACCTTAGCAACAGCCGCACTCTTCTAGGTTCCTCTAGGGCACTCAGCTCCCATTCATCTTCCTGCATTACGTTGCAAGCGGGGGCGCACAGGGAGATGAAAATGAAACTCAAACTCACAGTCATCGGTCTGACCGCACTTGCCGCTGCAGCACTTTCGGCGGGCGCGGCATCGGCGGTGCCGATGTTTCCAACAAGCGGCGGCTCGAACGTCGATCAAGTCCGCCTGGTCTGCGATTATTATGGCCGGTGCTTCCGCACGCGCCCGCGCTCCTATGACTACGGCTACGGCTATGGCGCACCAGCGTTCGTTTTCGGCGGTGGATACGGTTATGGCGGCGGCTACGGGTACCGTCGCGGTTGGGGCGGCTACGGCCACCGCCATTGGTGATATCGAAGAAGCCCGCCGGCCATAATGAACCGGCGGGCCTTGCTTATAGATAACTACTTGCTTTGCTGGCTTTTGGCGTGGGCCTTGTCGCTGTGCTCGCGTGCTGTTTTGGAATGCTCTTGCGCAGTGGCAGAATGCTCCTTGCCCTTGGCATGATCACCTTTTCCGTGTTGTTCCGCCGCTGTCTTATGGGATTTCGCTGCCTTCTCGTGATGTTCAGCAGCCTTCGTATGTGCGTCTTTAGGCATGGTTTCGTTCCTTAAAGCGCCCCCGGCTATTAAACGGTTTGGAGGGCGGACGTTCCAAAGCGAACCTTTAAAGATCATGAAACAGGGTGAGGCCGCCGGTTGATGCCGGCGGCTTTTGCTTCAAAAAGCGGTC
>JBDTBI010000175.1:0-4108 GCA_039924215.1 Acidobacteriaceae bacterium | reverse complement strand
GAAATGAATCAAGCCTTCCGATGAGCAATCCCCGCAGCCATGGCAGAACGTCACCGTGCGATTTGACAAATTCTGCCGGGCTTTGAAAGTTGCCGTCGATGAATGAGACGTAAAAGCCGCGTTGCTTCACTTGGTCGATGTCGGTGCCAGGAGGATAACGGTTTGAGAAGGCTTAAGCATCCGAGGTGTTGGCTTCTTTGAGCATCTTCCCGTAGTGGCTCCAGACACCTTGCTTGTAAGAGTGATTTCGAAACGCGCGCCAGAACCATCTCCACGCTTTGGTCTGTTCAGGTGCAAACCGCACCGCCTCGAAGACGAGCGGTATTTTTGCCAGTTCCTCGAGAGCTAGAACGAGGAGGGCAACCGCCCGCTCTTCTGAACCATTTTCCTCTAGAAGAGTAGCGTTGATTTCCAGTTTTTCTGCGTTCTTGAAGCAAAGATGTACTGCCATCGCAATCTGATTGTCATCGAGGGGGCGCGTGGGGTCCGATTTCATTCTGCAAGTCACTCCTACTTCATAAAAACGGTCTATCGCTGTTCAGCAGTTCGGCGTCGTCGTTCCGCGCGTTCCCAACCGCGACGCCAACTTTCCATGCCTTCATCGCAATTGCATCGTATGTACGCAGCAAATCAAGCGGCGGCGGTTCCAGATCGACGCACGCGAGCCAGCGTGTATACGCTGCCGGTTCCAGAATCACCGGCATTCGGTTATGAACTGCCGCTGTTAACTCGTTGGGGTCGGTCGTGATAATTGCGTAGGAATCCACCGGCTTGCCGTCTGGAGCGATCCATTGTTCCCAAACTCCAGCGAACGCGAATAGAGCATCATCTTTGAGCGCGAAGGCATAGGGTTGCTTCGTCTTGGAATCGATCTTTTTCCATTCATAAAATGCATCGGCAGGAATGAGGCACCGCCTTTTCTTGAATGGCTGTCGCCACATCTGTTTGGCCATGATCGACTCTGCTTTGGCATTGATCGTTGATGCGCCCAACGATCGAACGTCTTTGCACCAGCCGGGGATCAGCCCCCAGCGCATCATCACAATTTCTCGCCCACCCTTATCTCCGCTGAGACGGATGACAGGCTGAAAGGAAGTCGGAGCGACGTTGTACGACGGCGGAATGTCGAAGACAGTCCCGCCCGTCTGGAAATGCTCTGTAATCCGTTGTTTGTCGGAGCGTCGAACGTAGCGACCACACATACGTTCAGACCTGGCAACATACTTGTGCGATGACGTTCATACTTCTCTCATTTTATGGGATCATTTCGCGCCGGGGTGAAGGAAGGTCAGGGCTGCTAGTTGCCCTCCGAGGCGGGGGCGAGTGGTCTCTAAGTTCGCCATGCTCTGCAATGGCGCGGAACCGTGCTGTTTTTGGTAGCGCTAACGGGAATCGAACCCGTGTTTTAAGATTGAGAATCTAGCATCCTAGCTAATCGTGTCAATTACTTACAGCCATTTGTAGCTATTCTGTGTACCATCTTGTGTACCACAAATGGAAAAACAGGCTACTGAATGGCCTCACTCGCTTGCGGGAACGCGGCTGCGAATCCCTCTGCTACGTTGCGCGTCTGGTACTCCACAAACTTCCCGAACCCGGCGGCAACATGCGTCTCTGTTACGTGGATGTAATACCGGGCGGCCACGGAAGGCGAGCTATGCCCCATGAGGCGGGCCAGCGTGAATCTGTCCATGCCGGACTGTGCCGCGCGGGTACCGAACGTGTGACGCCAGCAATAGAATTCAAAGCTCGCCAGTTTTGAATCCTCAATCGCGGCCTTGTGCGGATGCTGTACAGATGTGATGTATCCCGATATGCCCGCACCCGGAAACACAAACGCGGATTGCTTCGCCTTCGCCTCTGCCGTTCTCTTGCGCCGCTGTAGAACGTCCGCAGCACGCGGGGTGAGGGGAAGGCTTCGCTGGGCACTGTCCGTCTTGCCTTGCCGAACGTGGACCACTCCATGCGGGCATTCCGGGCACACGGTCAAATCCACGTCGGCCCATTTCAGCGGGAACAATTCGCTGTTCGGGCGCATCCCGGTATCGACCGCCAGAATCGCCGCGTCGCGTAGATTCTCGGAAGCCTTCGCCAGATAGAGCGCCTCGTCCGCGAAACTCAGCACGCGGTCCCGGCCCTGGGGTTGCTGCAATTCGTGAACTGCTGGTGCGCGGTCCAACTTGCCCCACTCCACAGCAAGATGCAGAACCCGCCGCAAGGTGCGAAGATCGCCATTTACCGTGACAACGGAATTCTTTGGAACCTCTTGCCGGTGGCGGGTATAGCGGCTCACCGTCTCGCCGGTAATCGCGTCCAGCGGGGCATCTGCAATCGCCGCGAATGTCAGCAGCCTGTCCAGGCACACGCCATAAAACGTGTGCGTCCCCGGCTTCGTGTGCGTCTTGGCGTATTGCAGGAATTCCTTGGCGAAGGCACGAAACACAGGCGGAGCGCTTGTGGTGGGCTTCGGCCACGGATCATTAGGGTGAATCTCGCCGAGCCTCAGCGCCCGCCGATGCTCGTTTTCCGCGTCCTCTGCATCTTTCCTCTTATGCGTCTTGGCGGACTGCCGAATGCGGAAACTCTCACTCGTCCCGTCCGCATTCCTGATTGTCCAGCGGAAGTTGTACCAGTAGGCTTTGCCGCGTTTGTGGATCACTTCAGCGCCTCTCTCCGTGCGGGTTTGGACTTCGGCTTGTTCTTGCTGCCCTTGGGTCTACCGCCCAGCCTGCCGTTCTCGCGTGACGTTGCCGCCTTGCGCTTGCTCGTCACCTCTCCCCGGCACGCTGGACAGTAGCAGATAAGCTCGACTTTATGAATCGGACACTTCATGAAATCCATAATACCCATCATGCTAGGTTTATACAAGAACAATCTTCCCAACAGCAGGTGTCCCACTAAAGACGCTATCTGCCTGTCCCGCTAAACCACTAGTGGGTCTTACTAGTGGGGCATCTGGCTTAGTGGGACAGTCGGCCTTAGTGGGACACTTTTCTCATTGAATGCGTACATGCCCGCTTTCCTGTGCGGAATCGGGTGCTCCGTTAGACGCAACCATCCTTCGCAGACGGCACGTTTTCGCCAGCGTCGCACCTGAGTCCAATCACATCTCATGTGGTCGCCAATGCGTATCAGGGGCAGCGCGATTGAAAGTCCTGGCCGCGCAAGTTGAAGTGTGCGAGCAAGAGCAATGAACTGGCCGTATCCGCGTGGGTGTGGTTCATCCAAGACTGCTTTCCACGCGGTTTCCAGCGGGTCCGGGCCACCCGGCTCATAGCGCGCGACACTGGCGGCAATCTTGCGTACCTCATCGGTTGGCAGCGGCGGTCTACATCGCTGTTGATTCTCGGCAGTCAACCTCCGCTCGATTTCTGCCTGAGTTGCGCCACGTCGCCGCATTGCGCCGCCCAACCGAGCAAGGCCATCATTGCGCTGACCTTCAAAAAAAATGCTGATGTGGGCGCGCGGCGGATTGTGGACTGTTTGAGTTCCCCCGGCCAGGAGGTCAAGAAACCACTTTGGTGCGTCGGCTGTGGGATGCTCCGGGTTTGCCCATTGGTAAGCTCGCCCGGATTCATGTATGGACGGCGGAACAATCACGTAACCACCAGCGCCGCGAACGTCCAAACCTTCGCCCAGCTTGCCGGCGTTGCTGCGGATTTCTTGGCCTTGCGGACATCTAAACCATCGGTGTTCCCCGCCATCCTCTCGCCCGGTACGGGAAGCGAGCGTGACGGGCAGCAGCCCGTGTTTTGCCACCAATGCAGCCAGTGAAGCCCTGCCGGATTCTCCGTCCACATCGAGCACGAATACACGCGACTCCGGCCCGGTCGCAACACCCCAGTTGCATTCAGAATGTTCGGCGGCCCATCCTTGGATGGTCGCAAGATCGGAAGACGCCAAGGTAGGCCAGCGTTTGAGCAGTGGCGTCTTGCCGCGCACAGAACACGGAAGCAATCGCCAGCCCCGCACTGCCAAACGCTCCATCTCTTGCACCGCATCTGTCGTGCTCACCGCGATTCGAGCGCTGGCGGAGCACTCAGACGTGCCTCAATCCATGCGTCCAGGTCTGCGCGGCGATACCGCACCAGCTTTTCTCCCGCTTTGA
>JBDTBI010000174.1:0-6042 GCA_039924215.1 Acidobacteriaceae bacterium | reverse complement strand
TGCCAACGCGTCCGCGCGCGAACTGTATAAGCAAGCCTATTTCATCGATTGGCGAGTGGCCGATAGAACCCGGTTGAACGTTTTCGAGAAGCTCGACTTTTTTCTCGACACCAATGTTCCAGAAGCGCCACGGATGATCGCCGGTGAAATGTATCGGCTTGGCATACGGAAAACGTGCGAGCGACCCTTCAGGGTTGTACCGTTTTTCGATCCTGGCCCATGGGGCGGGGAATGGATGCGCACGCATTTCGATTTGCCCAAGGAGCCGCCGAACTTCGCGTGGTGCTTTGATTGCGTTCCAGAAGAGAACAGCCTGCGGCTGAGGTTTGGGTCCCAAATCGTCGAGCTGCCCGCAATCACGCTGGTACACGAGCATCCAGAAGAGCTTCTGGGCGCCGAGATTGTAAAAAGATTCGGTGCAGAATTTCCGATTCGTTTTGATTTTCTCGATACCGTGGGAGGCGGCAATCTCTCGCTACAGGTACATCCACTGACTTCTTTCATCCGAGAGAAATTTGGCATGTCGTACACCCAGGATGAAAGCTATTACATGCTGGATGCAGAGCCCGATGCGGTGGTGTATATGGGACTGAAAGAGAATGTAGATCGCAATCAGATGGAGCAGGATTTGCGATTGGCACAGAGGGGAAACCATCCATTTCCAGCCGAGGAATATGTCAACAGTTGGCCGGCAAAAAAACACTCTCATTTTTCCATCCCCGCTGGCACAATCCATTGTTCGGGGCGCAACGGGCTTGTTCTGGAAATCAGCGCAACGCCCTACATTTTTACTTTCAAGCTTTGGGATTGGGCCAGACTGGGTCTTGACGGCAAGCCTCGCCCCATCCATCTCGACTATGGGTTGGAAAATATTCAATGGGACCGGACGACGGATTGGGTGCAGAAGAATCTGGTCGAGCTTGTACGTCCAATTGCAAGCGGCCCAGGATGGCGCGAAGAATCCACAGGCTTATACAAGTCAGAGTTTATAGAGACGCGACGACATTGGTTCACAGAGCCAGTCGAGCATGATACGCAGGGGAACCTGAATGTGTTGAATCTGGTCGAGGGACAGCAGGCATTGGTGGAAAGCCCCACCGGCGCATTCGAGCCTTTTCCGGTGCACTATGCGGAAACGTTTATCGTTCCGGCAGCAGTAGGGAAGTATCGTATCTCGCCGCTGGGAGAAACAAAGTCTCCACTGGCGACCATAAAGGCGTATGTACGGGCGGAGAAGTCGGACCAGTCATAGGGTGCATGGTCTACTTCATGTCATTCAAAAGCGGAATCGCGCCCAGCAGCCCTGCATCATTGCCTAACGTAGCTGGAACGACGAGCACCGTGCCGCTGGGTGTCCAGGAGTAGTTCCGCACATATTCCTGAATGTAGGGAATAATTACGTCGGCGCTCTTCATTACGCCACCTCCAATAATGACGCGCTCCGGGCCGTACATATGGATGAGCCCAACGATTCCGACGGCCCACACGTGCAGGCATCTGTCTCGTATTGCCGTGGCAATCGCGTCTCCTTCCCGCGCAAACTCAAACACAGCGCGAAAATCAACACGCTCGACTGTCGCCAGGCGGCTGCCCTCAATCCCGGGCCATTCCTTCGCCACCAGCGGCAACGACCAGCCGGCCGCCTCTGTTTCCATACAGCCAAACGCTCCGCACGTGCATTTCCTGCCTGTAAATAGGACGGGAATATGTCCGCCCACAGTTCCACCCTGCACTTGCTTGGTGCGATACAGCTTGCCGCCGGCCATGGCCGCCCCGCCGATTCCCGTGCCCAGCGTAATCATCACCACATCATCCACGCCACGAGCGGCTCCCGCATACCATTCACCCAGTAGAGCCATCCGGGCATCATTTTCCACGGCGAAAGGGATTCCAAATTCGGCTTGGCACCAGGCAGGCAGATCGATTCCTGGGGCGTCGTCAAACTTACCGTTGGTGGACACGACGCGTCCGGTCGTTCGATCGACCATCGCCGCCGCACCCATGGCCAGCCCGATGCAGTCTTGTACAGCAATGCCAAGCTTTGCAAGCAGGTCGTAGACGATGGTTTTGAAGACTGGCAGTAGCGGAAGCAGACCGGCGCCGTAATCGAAGGAAATTTCGTTCGTAGCAAGAATGTTTGCGTTCTCAACCACGGCGAGCTTTACGTGTGACCCGCCCATATCAATAGAGATGGCTTTCATTGTGTGCCTAAAGAAGAAACTCTGGAGAAGCCGAGACTCTTTCTCTTCAAATAACGCTTCCCCCCATCACTGTACAGCACGCGATTTCAACGTGTCACGGAAGGGAGCCGCGGCCAGGAATGTACGACGAAAACTACAACAGAGTGCACTGGATGCCGGTCACGGCATAGCGGGTCAAAGTGTCACGCACTTTCGCAGTTTCTCTTATAGGCCGGGTATTGTTTCCCCAGCATTCTGATCGTGTCGAATGAATGCCTCCGCAACGCGACAGCCACATTCCATTCCCCGAAATTCGGCCATGCGCTGATGCATTGGATAAAAGGCAGTCGCGGGCCGTTGGCTGGCATGAGCAAGACAGGCAGCGTGCTTACGGCTCTCTGTCTGGCTAATATCTACATAATGTGTGGGATGAAATATCTGGGTTTGCGTGCCGGTTTCAACTTCGTAGTAAAAAAGGCCCACTTTTTTCCTACTTTTCAACCAATAATCGTAAGCCAGGAGCGACATCGCGCGGTGGTCGCGGTGACCATCAATTGGCCATTGGGTAAAGAGTACGGAAGGTTGCTCTGCTTCCAGTATTTTTTGAATGTGACTGTATTGTGATCCGTCTACCTCTGTCCTGCCGTCGATTTGTCCGGCAAATACTGGTCGTGCCTTCAAAATGGCACATGCCTTGAGGCATTCCTCAGTTCGGATAGTTGCAGCCTGCTGTTCTGATTTCCCTGGAATACCCGCTTCTCCACGTGTCAAATATAGAAGCACCACTTCGTGGCCCAAATCGGAGTATCGGGCAATCGTGCCACCGCACCCGGATTCTGGATCGTCAGGATGTGCTCCGGTAACCACCACTTTGATCTTGGAACTGACTTGTGACGACTCGCCGTTCGCATCCTGCCCTATCAGCGGTAATCCCATCGCCAACGAGCCAGCGAGTCGTGAAGACGTCGTCAACAGGTTCCGTCGCGTAATCTTAGCCATCGGTCGTTTTCCTCTCCTCAGGTTGCTCTATGACCCAAATACAGGAACCAGCAGCAAATGTATCGATTCATCTCCCACAAGTCAGACTTTCAGAAAAATCTTTTTCCTGTAGAGGATGAAAACCGGAATGAAGCATACGGCAACAAAACTGATGGAAAAAGCCAGAGCTGCCAGGTGGGGTGATGGGATTTTCGCGAAACTGTAGCCAAATATATACGCTTTCAGCCGGGTGCTTCCTGCGGCTGTACGTAAATGAATTGCGGATAGAGTACTCGCAAGCAGTTCGGAGAATACGTATACCGTAATTGCATTCATTCCGAAAACAATCCAGATGTAGGTCCAGCCCTTTTTCCAGTTCCTGATATCGATGGCCCAATAGCAAATCGCCAATCCGATGAGCGAACAGCCAGCCGCGAACAAGACATAGCTGCTGGTCCAAAGGTTCTTGTTGATGGGGAACCAGTGTCCCCACAGCAACCCCAGAAAAACTCCAACGATGCCGGCTGCCAACATGCCCCACGCCTTTCGCGCGGGAGTGTGTTTGGAACGCAGCCACATTGCTGTCAACATGCCAAGCAATGTTGTCGCCACGGAGGGTAAGTCGCTCAGGAGTCCTTCTGGATCGCGTACTCCTGAATGATAAAGCCGCCCTAGGAAGACGTGCCGATCAATGTATGCGGTCAAATTGCAAGTTGTATCAAACAATGGAACATCCCGGCCCGGCATTCCGCAGCCTGGAACCGGCACCCATCGCAATAGGATCCAATAACCGATCAGTGCTGCTACAACGATCACGATTTTGCTGGCCGGTCGCTTGTCCCACAAATATAAGAGGCTGGCGACCAGGAAACAGATCGCGATCCGTTGCAGGACTCCGTAGATCCGCAAGGTCCCCCAGGGAAAATACGGGAAACCGTTGACGACGAGGCCCAGCAAAAATAAGATGGCGGCCCGCCGGAAGTTATGCACGACCAGTGAGGATTTTGAGGCGCCCCGAGCCAGCCTCGACTCGGTCGAGAACACGATCGTAATGCCAACCAGGAATAAAAATGTTGGAAATACCAGATCGGTCGGTGTCCATCCGTTCCAGTCTGCATGGTGGAGTGCGGCATAGGAGCCGCGTTCGCCGTTATTTACCAAAATCATGAATGCGATCGTAATTCCGCGCAGCACGTCTACGGAGACCATACGCTTGCTAGGTGAGCGAACGGTTGATTGCTGGCTCATCCGTGTTGATGTTTCCAGAAGCGTTTTCATACTCGCCTTTGCTGCTTCGCTGAATGGCCCAGGGCCTGCTTCGAGGGAAGGGTCTCGCTTGCAACTATCGTGCTTTACTTCCAGTGGTCTAAGGTCGCTTGCAACTACTGTAGCATCGGGCTCAAATTGTCAGTACAATTCAATTTTTCTTACGGAACTTGCACAAATCTTGGACGTATTTTCATCCTGCTATATGATGATCCAGACGCGTTCCCGGTTCGCCTGCCAGTCCTCTATGCAACGGACTATTTTTTGGAATTCCGACATCTTTCAGGAGTCAAGCTCATGTCTGATTCATTGCCTTGCATTCATGCTCAGCGTTTTCAACGCGGAATTGTTGCTGGAGCGGTAGCGGTACTGTTTGCTTTCGGTTCTTCCTGTACATTCGCGCAGCAGAATGCTAGGGCTCGGGCGGCCAATGATTTCGCTCCTCAGCAAACCGCCGACGCCTTAAAAGCTCTCTCCACCCCGTCGCAGGCGGTGGTAGCGGGACTGTCCGAACTGGATTCGATTCCAATCGAAAGCTGGCGAATTCATATTGGGGAGGTGCCCCATGGAGGCTCGCTAAGTCTCGATGATTCCTCCTGGCAGGCCATTCACACTCCGTATCGGATGACCACACCCGATGTAGTGTGGCTGCGGGGATGGGTTACGGTCCCCAAAACTTTGCACGGATATGACCTGACCGGAGCGCAGATACGCGTTGACGCAATTCGGCGTGACATGATCACGTTCTTCCTCAACGGTCAGCGTATTGCCAGCGGCGAGAATCTTGAGCCGATTGTCCTTTTCAATTCGGCCAAGCCCGGCGACAGGGTGCTGATCGCGTTCCGGCTTGCGCGAACAACCTACGGCGTCAGAAACTTGCCGACCGTCCAGGCCCATGTGGAGTTCTCTGAGGGGTCGAGCCGTCCAAGCCCGAAAGATATGTATACCGAATTTGTCACGGCGGCGCTGCTGATTCCCGATCTAGCAAAAAATGTGACCGCGGAGAGAGCGCAACTGGAAAAGGCCATTGGGGATGTCGATATGGCGGCGCTCACGAATGACGATCAACCGAAGTTCGATGCCTCCCTGCGTCAGTCGCAAGAGGATATGGAGCCGCTGAAGCCCATGTTGCAGCAAGCGACCTTCCACCTGACCGGAAATTCTCACATTGATGCGGCGTGGCTATGGCCCCGGACTGAAACGGTCGATGTGGTGAAGCGTACCTTTGGGACCGCGCTGCAGCTGATGGATGAGTATCCCAACTATACGTATACGCAGTCGGCTTCCCAGTACAACGAGTGGATGGCGGAAAAGTATCCGGCAATGAATGCAGAGATCAAGAAGCGCATTCAGGAAGGCCGTTGGGAAATTGTAGGCGGCATGTGGGTGGAGCCCGACCTGAATATGCCCAGCGGAGAATCGCAGGTGCGACAATTGTTGATTGGTCAGATGGCGTTTAAGCAGTTGTACGGCGTGACCACGCGCATTGGCTGGAATCCGGACTCGTTTGGATACAACTGGCAGCTTCCGCAGATTTATAAGAAGTCCGGTATCGATTACTTTGTGACGCAAAAACTGGCAGCGAACGAAACCAATCCGCTGCCGTTCAAGCTGTTCT
>JBDTBI010000173.1:0-3360 GCA_039924215.1 Acidobacteriaceae bacterium | reverse complement strand
GACGGTGTACGGCAGCTTCACCACGCCCGCTTGTCCCACCATGTAGGCATGCATGGCGGAAGGAGACAGCCGCTCCAGTTCCAAGGGTGTTAAGGCCACGGTACTTAAAATAAAAAGGCTGCCGATGTACGGCGCGACCGTGGTCCCCAACGAATTGAAGGCTTGCGCCAGATTCAGACGGCTGGAGCCTGTTTCCGCCGGTCCCAGAACGATGACATATGGGTTGGCCGCAACTTGCAGCAGTGTCATTCCTGCTGCCAGAATTCCCAGCGCCACCAGAAACAAGGGAAAAGATGGCACCATTGCTGCCGGTAGAAAACACAGTGCTCCCACCGCCATCACCAGCAGGCCGGCTACCATCGTCCACTTATAGCCGATCCAATCGATCACCTTGCCCGAGGGCAGGGCAAATACGAAATATCCCGCGAAGAAGAAGGTCTGCACCAGCATGACCTCGGCATAATTCAGGGTGAACAGGCTCTTCAGATGCGGAATCAGAATGTCGTTCAGGCAGGTGATGAACCCCCAGAGAAAGAAGAGCGTGATCACCATCGGCAACGCACTCTTGCTGCCTGGCATTTCTGTCGCGACCACGTTGGAACTGCCTGCACCGGTCATTGCCATGGTTCGTCCATTCTCCTCGTGGTCCGGTATCAATCTTCCATTTCGCGCTGCCTCTACAAAGGTAGCCGCAAACCTCGATTTGCGGCAAAGGAGACTCTGCAGTACGAAACCTGCTCCATTTCGCTTCCTGTTTTTGTCTTGGGGAGGCGGGCACTGAATCGTGCTACACCAGACGTTCGCCGGTCATCTCCTCCAACACGACGAGTGGCGAATGTTCTGGCGCGACCATCGCTTCCGGGGCGACCAGATAGGTCTGTTCCAGTGCGTACTGGCCGGCCAGCACAGCATGCGGCACCATGTCGGTGTAGACCATCCAGCTGGAACCGGGTGGAAAAAACCACGCCTCGCGCTTTCCTTCTGCTTGATAGGAGGTATTTTCTTTCAGAAAATTGTGGAAGCGCATCATAAAGTCGTCGTAGGGCGAGCGTTTCAGCGAGTGAATCGCGCGTCCCAGGCCAACGGCACAGGCTGCTTTTGCCGTTATGCGCGTCAATGTGCTCTGTTCTCGCGGCAGGGATATCTTTTCGGGTGCGAACTGCGGCGCCAGTGTACGAAACGGTTGGCCCGTAATCCAATCGCGGGTTTTCGTCGGATGGAGGTTGTTAAAGAAGCGCAAAATACGAGCGCCGTGTGTAGGCCGCGTGGGGAACGCATCCGTGTGCATCAAGTCGTTGCGGCGGCGCAAAGGCAGGTCTCGGCCTTGCTCTTCCTGCGGACGAAAACTGCCATAATCCAGCCGCCAGCGTGATTGGTACGGCGATAAAAAGGAAGCAAGAAATTTCGTCGCCTGTTGCGAGTATGCCCGCAGAATGCGATGCAGGCGTTCACTCGCCGCCGAATCTGCGCCTTTCACGTCCGCACCGGAAACCCGATCGAGATCCGGTTTATACGCCAGATTTTTATGCAGCCCGCTGCTGGTTTGCTCCAGAGTTAGCAGAAAACGCAAATCTTCACCCGGCAACACAATCGGGGTCTGCGGAAAAAAAAGAATGTTGCCCTCTTCCAGTTGCCGGCACCAGGAACGCGCCTGCTCTTCAGAAGCAAACTGTGGCGAATATGTTTCCTGCGGAATGGTCACCATGCCCATGGTCAAGAATGTATCGCTATGCCGCGTGGGAAAATTTGTGCCGGATCCATATGCTCAATAAATACACCAGGCTCACAAACAGCGCGACGACGCCCACCGGAGCAGCAATATACTGATAACTGATGGCCAGATTCTGTAGAGATTTCCCGGTTGCTGCGTCGTAGATGGTCACGCCGACGATGGACAGAAAGCATGCGAAAAAAAAGCTGATGCACGCGAAGGTGACACTGATCAGCAGACTGCCGGGTAGGCCCAATTTCCCGATAGGAATGTTAAAAACGGTAGCATCATCTGTTTTCGGCATGGCGGAAGAGCCGTTGGCTGAAAGATTTCGCGTGTTTGCCATTCTGGTTTCCTTTGCAACAGCGGAGGATGCTGACCTCAGCTAGAATACAACTTCATGCCGGAAATCACACAAGTCGAACTGAAAACCGCCTTCGAGGTGGCGCGCAATGTGCCCGTGCAACAAGCACCGAACGGAATCCTCTATGGGAGCTATGGAGAGACCCAGCTTCCTGCCGGGGACCTGGACCGAATGGTGCAGGCTGTTCCAGCAGCGATTGCCGCTGCGCTTCATCACAAACGGTATTATTTTGTGCCCCTGACGTTGGGCGAATCCTCCTCGACTGGGGCAAGCGAGGCGGCAGTCTCTCAAGTTGACCCTGGCAAGCTAATGATTGCCACAGACGTTTCAAGTGACCTTAGCGATGCAGCCATTTGTCATAGGAATGCAGCCATCGACGGGGCGGACTGCACATTTATCTCAACGCGCCTCATGCAGGACCGCTTTGCTCTTTCCTTTGAGTTCTACATCAATGCCGGTCATCAATTTGTTGAAACTGCCGGTGTGCCGGACAGTTTTATGCGTCTGGTCTGGTCGCAGGCTGAAGCCGACGTGCGCGGAGAAACCAGTCAGGATGCCTGGGTCCAGCGCGCCAAAGCCATGGGCTCGGACTCCATTCGGATCCCCGCACCGCAGACAAAGCGGCGACGGTTACGGCTGTGGCCTGACAAAACGACAGAGAAGCAGCAGTCGGAAAGCCGCGTGATCGATGAAAAGGCGCGCACAGAATATCTGGAAGCTGCGTTTGCCGATGCCGTCGCCATCTATCTTCTCTCGCTTACCGTCGATTTTGATTACAGCGAGTTGCGGGAGCGGGAATATCCGCTCCTGGCCGCCCCCTCGCTGGCGGCGCGGCTGCAACACATCGCACAGCTTTTCCCTCCAGCCGCCGGCCACGAATTTTCCATTCGCTATCGCCGCAATCGATAAGGATTTTCTGGTCGCGCCCTCACGGATCTGAGACATCTACACCATCAGGAGATAGAATCGGCGCATGATCGCACATCTTCGCGGACGGCTTCTCTTTAAGACTCCACAATCTGCTGTGGTTGAAGCAGCCGGTGTCGGCTATGAACTTGCGATCAGCATACCAACCTTCACCGCGCTTCCTGCTGAAGGGGAGGAAGTGGCGCTCCTGGTACACACCCACGTCCGAGAGGATGCGCTGGCCCTGTTTGGGTTTACCACGGCAGAGGAAAAGCGCCTGTTTGAGAAACTCCTGTCCATCAGCGGAATTGGTCCCAAGCTCGCCATTACCGTGTTGAGCGGTCTGCCCCCGGAGCGTCTGATTGCGGCCATCCTTGGC
>JBDTBI010000172.1:0-3697 GCA_039924215.1 Acidobacteriaceae bacterium | reverse complement strand
AACCCACGTTTGGCACATGAAGCGCGTCGAGCAGACCGCGCCGCTCGACGATCCACAAACCGGTCAGTCGCGGCAGTATCGCGGGCTTTCGATGTTGATCCCCACCGACTGGACGTGGACTGCGGGTTCCCTCCAGGGGGACCCGGCGACCGACTGCGCTTTCAACTATGGCCGCATCTCTGCACGTGTGGTGAGTGCCGATCATAAGTCGCAACTACTGATCTCGCACGGGCAAGCGACTTTCTGGTCGAGCAATCGCTCCGCTCTGCAACAGCGAGCTGCTTTTTCCCAGCAATGGAAGCTCGCTCCCTGCACGATCGAGCAGCCGAAAACGATAGCGCAGGTGTTTGAAACACTCGTACCGCATTTAATGAAGAACGGCCACGCGGTTGGTCAACTGGAACCCGTCCCGGGACTCAGCGAAGAACTGCCCAAAGCGGTCGAGAAGGCGAACCAGCAGCTCGGCCGATCGGGCTCGCACCTGGAGGCCGAGGCGGGTCGCCTGCGCATCGCCGGGGACCTGGCCGACGGATCGCCGGGTGAGGCGTGGTTGATTGCGCTAGAAACCCATCGCTTCGATCCGGCTCCTGGAGGAGGCTCTGTCGAGATTACAGATATTCCGATGTTCGTCATGATGGTCGCACCGGCCGGAAAGCTCGACTCCCAGGAGAAGATGTATTCGGCCATGCTGGATTCGGTGCAGATCGCGCCGGAGTGGACCGAGAACTGGGCCGTATTCGGCACCAAATTGATGAGCATCGTCCACGGGGCGCAGAACCGGGTAGCGCAGATCCAGATGCAGATGGCGCAGGATAACGCCAATGCGGCCGCGCAACAGGCGCAGATTCGCAACGGCACCCAGCAATATCGCAACAAGGTCTACTCCAGCGTGGCGAACAACCGTGCCGCGGCACTCGATCACAGCTCGCAGCAGTTCGCGCTGCACATGGGCGATCAGGCGATCTATAGCGATCCGGCTACGGGCCAGCGCGTCCAGATGTCCAACCAGTACGGCCACGCCTGGGCCAGCACCACCGGCAACACCAACGAGTACATCCTGACCGACTCGCCCTCTTACGATCCCAACGGCCATGCCGGCAGTGGATCGTGGACCCAGATGCAACAAGAGCACTGAGGCTGACAAGCACCAATTTTCTAGCTGCTCTGATTTTTTTCCGTATTGTGAGGGGATTTCAGGACGGGCTACGCAGTATGAGTAAGCACAAGATCTGTGCTCAAAAAAGTCTCCATACCATCCGCCAGGGAGCCCCCACCTGCTGGCATCGCTGAACCTAGAAAAGGATTTCTTGTGATGAAAACATCTTTACTTGTTGTTGCTTGTTTCGCGGCCATTGCGCTATTTGGCTGCGCGGGCTCCGCCCACGACGTCAATGCGGTTCCTCCGCCTGCCTCAGACAGCACCCCCGCTCAAATACTGCAATCGTTGGAGGCCCAGGGAAAATTGCCGACGCTGGATACAACCCAAACCTTACAAGGCACGGACAGCAATGGAAACGGAGTGCGCGACGATCTCGACAAGTACATTGCGGCGCTGCCGGACACAGCCGCCCAGAAGAAGGCGCTGATCCAGCTCGCCAAGGCCATCCAGACAACGCTGACCATCGACACCACCAACGCCGCCGCGCTTTCAGCAGCTTCGCTCGCGCTCAACCGCGGCACCGCTTGCATTTTCCAGGTCTACCCGGCCAACCAGCCGGCCAAAGCCTACCTGATGGAAGAGTTGACCGTGAATACGATGATGCGGCTGAAAGCCTATGAGCTCTATAACGCTGCCCGCAACGGCACCACAGTGGCCATGGAAACCTCATCGGTCTGCGATTAGAAATTGCGATTAAAAATTGTGATTAAAAAAAGAGACCGTCTCGAAAGGTACGACGATGAAAAAGACCTTGCGTTTTCTTGCAGTGATCCTGGTACTGGTTCTCCTTGTGGCAGCACCGACTAAAAGCTTGGCGGATACTTCCGGAGCGCCATGCGTCCTGGGCTACACCGTGGGGCTCTTCAACGGCGTTTGGAACACGGAATTGGAGGCAATGATCGGCCTGAGTGGCGTCAAGCTCGCCGTGGAGGAAGCAACCGGAAAGTCTGACGATACGTATAACAAAGAGGACGTCGGCTACCAGCTCTTATACAACCACACCGGGTCAACGGCGGGTGAGGGCAAGTGGCAGGATGTTGCGGAAGTCTTCATGCAGCGCCAGAACGAGCTCGACCCCAGCGGCTACTTCTCAACGAATCATTTCTACCTGATCTGGGAAGAACTAAACGGCGCCGGTCCGTACAGTTCGGCAACCAGCCAGTCCAGCTCGGCCTTCGCTAATTTTTACAAAACAGTGGTGAGCGAGATCACGGTCGCAGCCGCTGCCGAACTCGCCAGCCTGACCAGCGCTCCGCCCACCAGCCTCGACTACGCCGCGCAGAACGGCGAGCTCGACAGCCTGGCCGCTGCCGGCCGCAAGCTTTTGCTGGTGGCACACTCCCAGGGAAATCTCTTCGTCAACCCTGCCTATGACCATATCCAGCCAGTTGTTGGTTCAACGCGCGTGAAAGTGGTCCACATTGCCCCTGCCAGTCCCACGCTGCGCGGGCAGTACATTCTGTCAAACAATGACCTGGTCATCAACGCGCTGCGACTGGATGGTGGTTCGACGACCATCCAGCCAAACAATATAAACATCCCAATATCTGCCGCGGACCCCAGCGGACACACCCTGCTGCCCATCTACCTGGGAATTCCCAACGGACGCACGCAGACGCTCTTGCTGCTGTCGAACGCGTTGAGCGCGTTGACCGCGCCATCAGGCTGCGCTGTGACTGTGTCGCCTTCGAGCAGTACACTCAAGCCGAGTGGAAGCGTAACGCTTACCACCGCCGTCAATCCACCACCAACGGATGAAGTGCTCAACATCGGATATGTGTGGAGCATCTCTGGCAATGCTGCCGGCAACTTCAATACATCGAGCGGACCCATGCGGTCGGTCACCACCAGCACGCCCACGATCACCTACACGCTGCCCTCCGCCGCGCAGCCGCAAACCACCGACACTGTCTCGGTGAAGGTGCTGGTGGCAAAAACCTCCGGCGACACAGTGGATGCGGAGACGCTCGGAACCGGGACCGCGACTGTAACTGTCTCGTCAACCGACTCGTTGCTTACGCCCTTTCTGGGGGCATGGAACTGTATTACGAACAATGGATACGGCCAAACGATTACGTTTTATGGATTGACTATAGGCAGCGTTCCTCCCCCTGCTGGGAACTACGGTTCTCCTATACCTGGGGCCGATCTGATCGATATCATTAACAATTACAAGAACGGCCAAATTTATACTCAAACCTATAACTATCTGACCGCTGGCCTAACCGGCAACCAGCCGACTGCTGTCGACACCCGAAGTTACTCGAATCCTGCTGCGTACACTGAGACCTTCACAATTTCTGGCGCAGTACTGACATCGAGCGATGGCATCGTCCTATCTTGTACACGGTAGGGTACTCCAACGGCCTGAAGGTGAAACTGGACGACGTGCAGATTTGCTCTGATGGGACAGCAATCTCCGGCACTCCGCTTTTTCCCGCCTCAATCTCATAGCCGAGCCCGCGCAACCGGTAGAACAACTCGGACCGAAATACGGCCGTCGCAAACTGCTTGCTCTGGAAGAATGAGCGTTCCTGC
>JBDTBI010000171.1:0-5392 GCA_039924215.1 Acidobacteriaceae bacterium | reverse complement strand
CGCTCGGTGGATGATTACGAGCGGGTATTACACAGCCTTCAGGCAAAGCCGCGAGGAGCGCTGGATCTTGCCGACCGCGATCTGGATACCGGTTATCTGGTGCGACCCGGTGCGTACCGGCTAACGGACAAGACCTACGCTGAATTGCTGCACAAACTGACGGCGGAGCCGAGCCGTAGGATTCCAGCCATGTTGCGCGAGAATATCCTGGCGTATTACTCGGATCCGAATGCACCGATCAGCACAAAGAAAAATGCGACGGCATGGAAACGGGTCCAGGCGGAGCTGGTCACGCTGCGCGGAATGAAAACGCGTGAAGTGTGAATGGGGAGCAGTTGTTTGGGGCAACCCAATCCACCATCCATTTGACTCCGCCGCGTCCAGCATCGAACAATAACCGAATGAAGTCATACGGTGGTTCTGGTTCCAGCACGACGGATTTTGGGTTGTTGCTGCTGCGCCTTTTTTTCGGGCTTAACCTGTTTCTGCATCACGGCTTGGAAAAGGTTACGCACTTTTCGCAAATGTCGCGGCATTTCCCCGACCCGGTTCACCTGGGTTCGCACACCAGCCTGATCTTTGCGCTGATCTCCGACGCCATCTGTTCGCTGCTGGTGGTGCTGGGCCTGGGGACGCGGGTGGCAGCCTTTATCGTTTTCGTAAATATCAGCGTGGTCTTTTACGTTGTTCATCATCATCCGTTTCTGGGCGGGAATGGGGAACTGCTGCTTCTCTTTATCGGAGGTTTCCTGGCGCTGGTTTTTGCCGGCGGCGGACGCTACAGCCTGGACTGGAAATTCTGGGGACGGAGCTAATCGCAGAACCCTGGTAGGCTGACGGGATAAATTCACTGCAAATAGGCTCGGGGAACCAATGCTCGTAATGCATCCAAGCCCGATAGTTCATCGATGATCCAGACCTATATCCATCGTCTTCGTGCCCGCTTCCAACGCCTCCACCACATGTTTGGCGGTCGCTACTGGTTTCCGCATGTGCCGCTGGCGCTGCTGCTGGGCCTGGGTGGATTCTGGCTGCTGCGGGCCAGCTTTGGCACGGACTGGATGCAGTACGCACACACGCTGGCGTCGGGACAGTTTCACGTCCAGCTTAAGCTGCTGCCTCCGTTATTGATTGGCGGCGGCATGCTGACGATGGCGCTGGGGCTGTTGTGGCGCTCGCGCCTGGCATGGGTGATGGCGGTGTTGCTGGCGACAACGGCCACCGTGAACACAGTGTTGAACCGGCAAGCACACGAACAACTACTGTTGGTCTATTTCGCCTTTATCCTGATAACGCTGCTGGTCGCGTGGCGACGTTTCGATCGGTCCAGCGTAGCCGCGAGCACTTTGTTTGCGGTTACTTCCGTGGCCATGTTGCTGATGTACGCCACCTTCGGCAGTTTTTATCTTGGAGCGGATTTCAAGCCGCATATCGTCGACCTGGTGACGGCGCTCTATTACGCAATGGTGACGATGAGCACGGTTGGCTATGGCGATATTGTCCCGGTGACGCCGGAGGCGAAGTTATTCGCCGTTTCTGTGATCATCCTTGGCGTGGCGGTTTTTGCCACTTCGCTTACGGCGGTGATCGCGCCGCTGGTGGGGCAAAGTCTGCAGCGCATTATCAAACGGAACAAAGGAACCGGCATGAAACGGGAAAATCATTTTGTGGTTATCGGTAATACTCCATTGGCGATCAATACATGGCAGGAGCTTGCCAAACGCGGCCGCCCGGTGACGCGCATCCTGCGTGAAGCCCCCGAGGAAGGCGATGCGAAGGATGTCGACATCGTTGTGGGAGACCCCAGCATATTAGAAGTATTACGCGAGGCAGGCGCGCACCACGCAGAGGCCGTGCTGGCGATGCTCGCCGATGATTCCGAGAATGCTTTTGCCGTGCTGGCGGTGAAGGAACTGAACGGGACCGCGAAAACAGTGGCCGCAGTCAACGATGCACGCCACCTGAGCCGGGTGAAACTGGTGCAACCGGATGTCGTGATTGCGCCGCAGGTGCTGGGCGGCGAGTTGGCTGCCATGATTCTCTCCGGCGAGCAGGTGACGCCGGAGTTCGTGATGGAACGGGTATTTCAGCAGACAAGCCCCATTGCAAGCAAACCGGGTGCAGAAAAAACATAGCCCAGGGGCGAACCTGGGCACCGAACTATAGCGCCGGACCACAACACCGGTCAACAGCACCGGGGGACAGCACCGGGGGACGCGCAGGGGAGAACAGGCCTGTCACGTTCTACAGAATTTCAATTGTTCTGCTATTTTTATTCCCCCTACCCGCGATATGATGCATTCATAAAATCAGTAATCTGTCGCAGAGATTTTGTTCCCCGCGAATGACGACATGGGCGAGTCTGCCTTTCAATGTATCCGTCGAACTTGCGGCTCATAAGACTACGTTGGAGTATCCATGAGCAGTCCGCAGAGTTCATCGACGGGAATCGCTTTGCTGCCTGATCGGCCCTCGAACCGATACGAAGCCGCACCGTTACAAGCCTTCACGCGATTGCCGTCTTATACATGGCTGGTTGTGGGCGTCACCTGCATCGGCGCCTTCATCGGTCAACTGGACGCGAGCATCGTACAACTGGCGTTGCCGGCTTTGGAGCGTCAGTTCCGTTCCAACCTGACGACGGTGGGCTGGGTAGCGATTGCGTATTTGCTTGCTTTTTCCGTGGCGCTGCCCGCGTTCTCTCGCCTCTCGGAGATGTTCGGGCGGAAATCGCTCTACATCGCCGGTTATGTTGTATTCACCGGTGCCTCCCTGATGTGCGGGTTCGCATCCGACCTGCGGCATTTGATTGTGTTCCGGCTGATTCAGGGCGTTGGCGGCGCATTGCTCGGCGCCAACAGCCTCACCATTCTGGTCAAGGCCGCCGGGCCTCAGAAACGTGGCCGCGCCATGGGTCTGGCCGCGGCGGCGCAGGCGGTTGGCATTAGCGCCGGTCCTGTCGTCGGGGGGCTGCTGTTGGCCAACCTCGGCTGGCGATGGGTATTTTGGGTCTCGGTTCCTTTTGGCATTGCGGGGGTGATTGCCGGTTGGCTCATTCTGCCGCAAACAGTGGAACCCTCTGTGGACAAGCGGTTCGATTGGTGGGGGGTGGTTCTATTGACCCCGGCGCTGACATCGGTTGTCCTGCTGCTCAGCGAACTGCACTCTTGGAGTCCCACGTCGCCGGCGCTGATCCTTACAGCGCTTACGGCTCTTGTCCTGTTCCCATGCTTTGTCTGGTGGGAGCACCGCGCTCCATCTCCGCTGATTGACCTGCACCTTTTCCACATCCCGGAATTTTCCGGGGGCATCGTCGCCGTTAATCTGTCTTATGCGCTGCTATACGCCATGTTCTTTCTCATGTCGTTTGCGTTTCTTCGGGGATTGAACGATTCGGCTGTGTCCGCTGGGCTCCACCTGGCCGTTGTTCCAGTCTTTCTTGGCTTGATGGCCCCTTTCAGCGGAGCGTTATCTGAGAGGTTCGGGTCAAGAATCATGACGACCTTTGGAATGGCGATCTCTCTGGGGGCGATCCTGCTGCTTGGTTTCCATCTAGCGGGAGGAAATGAACTTGAGATTCTCGGTGCGCTGGCTGTGTTTGGCTTGGGGCTTGGTATGTTCATTGCGCCGAACAACAGCGCTACGATCGCAGCTGCTCCGGGCAATCGTTCCGGAGAGGCAGGAGGGCTGCTCAACCTGATGCGGGTAATGGGTTGCATGCTGGGAGTTGCGGCCGCATCGACAACCCTTTCCTGGAGAATCCAGATATTGACCGGAAGAGAGGGCAAAACACTGGGCCTCCTGAGCCACACCGTGCTGGTTGCTGTCTCTGGGGTGTTTTGGGTGCTGGCTGCCTTCGCCATCGTGGCGGGGATTGCGGCGTTGTTCCGCAAGCCTCAACAGGCGAAAGCTTAGGGACGCGCACTTATTTTTCTAGAAGACGCAAGGCACCCCAGAGTGACAGAACGGGATTGTGCGCAACTGACGAAGTGTCCACCTAGAACGGGATGTCGTCGTCGGTAATTTCGGTGGACTGGGAGAAGTCTTCGGCAGGGCCGCGCTGGTCGAAAGAAGCCGTATTCGACTTGCTGTAACCGGCGCCGCCGCCTTCTCCGCCTTCGCCGCGCCCGGAGAGCAGGGACAGGTCGTTGACGATGATCTCAGTCTTATATTTTTTTTGCCCGGTGGTCTTGTCGTCCCACGATGAGGTTTGCAGACGACCCTCGACGTAGAGTTTGTTGCCTTTTTTCACGTAGTCGCGGACGATCTCCGCGGTGCGCTGGTAGGCGACCAGGTTGTGCCATTCCGTGCGGTCCTGCCAGTTGCCGGTCTTGTCTTTGAACCGTTCGCTGGTGGCAATGGAAAAGGTGGCGACGACGGTGCCGCTGGCTGTGGCTTTGATCTCCGGGTCTTTGCCTACGTTGCCGAGAAGAATCACTTTGTTGACGCTCTTTGCCATATTGGACCCACTTCCTAAGAAAGGTGTTTTCGCATAACGATAGCAGACCGGGGCTGGAAGTGCACCTCTAGGTAGAGTGACGGCGGAGTCTGCGCTTGCGCAGCCACTTGGCAATGCCCAGCACCAGCAGCATCACGCCGAAGGGAACGGTCATCAGGGCGAACACCAGGGCGATCCAGCCCGCGTTTGAGCGCGCCCCATCGATACCAATGCCACCAAAGACGGTCTCGGTCAAAAGCAGCAACAGCAGGCCCACCAGCGTAATCCAAAAGCCACCTATCAGCAGCGTAGTGGTGCCATCGTCCGCAATGCGGACGGGCTTGCCTGGGGGTGGAATTGCGGGCGCACGTGTCTCTTCTGAATTCGGCTTATCGGGTATCGTTGGCGGCATTGGATCGGCAATGGGCATAGGTATCTTTGTAGGTTTAGCGCCATGCGGCGAGCATCGCGTAGACGACAACTCCCGTGACCGAGACATACAGCCAGATGGGGAGAGTGTAGCGCGCGATACGTTTATGCTGGGGAAATCTTCCGCTGAGCGAAAAGAAAAAGGTGATGAGAATCAGCGGCAGCACAACCACGGAGAGGAAAATGTGGCTGATCAAAATTGCCAGGTACGTGGTTCGCACAGCACCGTGTCCGGCGAAGATCATGTCGCCGTGGAGGGCATGGTTGGTGACATAGCTGACGATAAACAGCACGGAGAATAGAAACGCGGCGATCATCGAAGCGCGATGGCGGGCAATTTGCCGGGAACGGATAAATAGAAAGCCCGCGATGAGGGCAATGACGCACAAGCTGTTCAGTACGGCGTTCAGAGCGGGTAGAAATAGCAGGCTCTGGGCAAACTGCGGCGGCGCATGGTGGACATAGATCAACCAGAGGAGCACGCTGATGGCCGCAGCGCTGACCAGGATAATGCCGGTGATGGGG
>JBDTBI010000170.1:0-4773 GCA_039924215.1 Acidobacteriaceae bacterium | reverse complement strand
TGGTCCTCGGAGGTCTTGATGCCCGAAAAATCCACCTCCACGTCGATGATGTTGGCATGAATGCCGTAAACGGCGGCGCTGAACGCTTTAAAAAGCATAAGGGGAAGTTGGCCTGTCCAGACGTGCGGATCGGTGGCGTGAGTATAGCATTCCGCGGCAATTTGCTATGCTGGACTCCGGCGTAGCGGTTCCCAATATATGATCGGGTACCGCTCCTGAAAGTGTTGCCGGTTGTCCGAAAACTGCATCCAATTTACCTGCAAGTTCCTCTTCTCTCATGACCCGAACAGCCAGCGCGTTTAGCAATCAGACCGATTCCCGTGTCGCGACAAATGAACTTGCGGAACAGATTGCCCAATCGTTGCAGACTCCGCAGGCGTTGGTAGTGTTCGCCTCGTCGCAACATGATTACGCCCTGGTACTTGAAGTTCTGACGGAGCGCTTTCCGGAAACCCTGTTGCTGGGATGTTCTTCCGCGGGAGAGTTCGGCGGCAGTCATCTCGGAGAAGGCAGCCTATCGGCATTCGCGATTTCTTCCCGGGACATGTTGTTTTCCGTTTCAATGGCGCAAGACATCTCGTCCAAGCCCGAGGCTGCCGCCAAGCAATTGCTGGCGGGATTCCGTGGATTCAGCGAAGCCGCGTACCGATACCGCACCGCCTTGATCCTGAACGATGCGCTTGCCGGGTCCGCGGACGAGTTGGTGCATATGTTGAATATGCAGACGGGCGGCAAGTACAAGTTTTTCGGAGGCGGCGCGGGTGACGACGCTGCATTTACGCGGACGCATGTTTTCCTGGGCAGGAAAATCGCGTCGAACGCCGCAGTCGCGCTCGAAATTTTGTCGACCAAACCGATCGGTGTTGGAGTACGTCATGGCTGGAGCCCCGCCAGCGATGCAATGCGGGTCACATCCGCCACTGGTACTGAGGTATGCAGTCTTGATGCTGTATCGACGGTCGAGGTATTCGAACACTATGCACGCGAAACAGGACAAAGCCTGGACACGAATGCTCCGGTCCCCTTCTTTCTGCACAACATTGCCGGCATCAAACTGGATAACGGCTATAAGTTGCGCGTGCCTCTGAGCATTGGGCCCGGGGGTGCCGTAAACTTCGCGGCGGAGATTCCCGAGGGGTCCGCTGTCAACATCATGACCGCAACCGCGGAATCCTCCACCTCTGCGGCGCGCGAAGCCACCGAGGACGCGCTCATGCAACTGGACGAGAACCGGCCCGCTGGCGCGCTTCTGTTCGATTGTGTCGCCACTCGTTTGCGACTAGGCAAGCAGTTCGGAAATGAGCTGGCGGCCGTCGGAGAAACACTGGGCGACATTCCGATGGCGGGCTGCAATACCTATGGACAGGTCGCGAGCGCCGAAGGGCAGTTCACCGGCTTCCACAACTGCACGGCTGTCATCTGCGTCTTCCCCGAGTAAGCCCATTGGTCCCTATCCGTGAACTCGCAAGACTGCTCGACCCCGAGGAGCGGACCTCCGGAGCGAGCGCGATTGCGCGGTCCGTGGGCGCCACGCAGCTCTGCATCTTTATTCGCGATCCAGAACTGGATAAATTTCTTCCCGGCCCCGGCTTTCCGCAGAAATTTCCCGACGGGATGGAATGGTTGCAGTACATCCGCCGTGTTGCCAACTCGGGAACGGCGGAATCGTGGCTGCCATCCCCTTTTTCCGGCACGAAAGCCACGGTCCACGGTTTTCGTCTCGGCGAGAACGCCATTGCGGTCCTTTTCGGAGACGACGTTCACCCCGACGCGCCGGAACTGCTAGGGCCGGGTCTTGATATTCTCGCTGCACTCCTTATCCAGGAGGTGCAAACGGCACAAGCCAAGACCCGTGCGATGCTTGCTCAGGAAATGGCCATGGAATCGCGTCAACTGGCAAAATCGCTAAGCGAGGCGCATGACCAGATTGCCGCGTCGCTTGAAGCGCGAGAATCGCTGCTGCTGGAGGTTGAGAAAAAGGACAAACGACTACAGCTAGCGCGAACGATCTCTGGAATCGGCGTCTGGGAATTTCAGCCGGCGACGGGAGAAATCTATCTTGCGCCAGAAACCGCCTCGATCTACGGAATGCCGACGCGTGAGTTCGTCGGAGATATCGAGGAGTTGCGATCGAAGATTCATCCCGAGGACCGGCCAAGAATCCGGAAGGCAACCGAGCTCGCGGGCACTGGCGCGGGAGACCTCAATGTCCGTTTCCGAGTGGTGTGGCCGAATGGGGTGATCCGCTGGGTTGAAGAACGCGGAACGCTATTGGAACCCGGCAAAGCAAAAGCGGCGGGGGACCCGCTGAAGGTCGTCGGCTTCAGCCTGGATATCACGCAACGCGTGATGACGGAAGATGCGCTGATCCGGTCAGAAAAACTGGCGGCAGCCGGGCGGCTTGCTGCGAGTATCGCTCATGAAATAAACAACCCGCTGGAAAGCCTGACAAATCTGGTGTATCTGGCGCAGACGGAATCGGAGATGGGCCGCATACGGGAGATTCTTGCGATGGCCGAGGAGGAGCTTATACGGGTTTCCGCGGTCGCCCGAACGTCGCTGGGCTTTTACCGGGAGCGAACCACCGCAGTGCGCTTTGATATTTCAACGACGGTGAAAGAGGTGCTGGAGTTGTTCCGCAAACAGATTGCCGCCGGCGGCGTTCAGGTACGACCGGAGCTGATTGCGGAGAACGCCGAGGTGGAAGGGTGGCCTGGGGAGATCAAGCAGACGATCTCTAACCTGCTCCTCAACGCTCTGCATGCCAGCGGTCCTTCCGCTACAATTCGTATCCGCGTGAAACGGGTGCGCGACCGAGTCCAATTGGTAATCGCAGACGGCGGCCACGGAATTGGCCCCACTCATCTTGCACACATCTTCGAGCCGTTCTACTCGACAAAAAAAGATTCAGGGACCGGGCTCGGTTTGTGGGTCACTCGGCAAATTGTGGAGAAACACGGCGGCTCCATCCGCGTTCGCAGCAACATCGACACGTGGCGGCATGGAACTGTTTTCCTTCTTGATTTTCTGGCGGCGGACGGGCAGCAGCTTGAATCCTCCGATCGAAGCCTCCGCTATCGCTGGCTGGACATCAACGCCTGAGCAGTTCTTATCAGCCCGCCGAACCCATTTCAGAACGGACGAAGGCGAACAAAAATGTTGACACCCACAGGGTCCGATCCATAGATAGCTTTCAGCGGATCGCCGACGCCGTACGCCGTCACCTGCGCGCCGATCGCCGAAGCCAGGTGTGGAACCCAATCGAAATCGCGATCGTAGCCGAAGGTGTAGGCCTGCACATGGGTAAGCGGGGCCTCCCCGAAACCAGGAGGCAACGGTTTCTCCCCGACGAGCAGCTCATTCGAGCGGCCGGCGTTCTCCACGCGCGTCCACACGGAATTGCTCTTGTCGAAGCGCAAGGTCGCTTCCAGCAGATAGCTGTTTTCTTTTCCGTTATCGGGTATCGATCGCGTGCGTCCCCAGAGAACTGTGCTCGCGAGATTGCCGTGTTGAAACGGACGGTTGTACATGACGGAGGCGGTCGTGCGCGCCTGATCTTCCGTCGGAAAAAGTTGTTCCGGGCTGGTCAGGCGTCCGTAGGAATATTGCGCGCTCCAGTTTTTTCCCGGCTGAAGTGTCACGCGTGTCGACCAGGAATCGATCCTGCCCTGATCGATGTTCCACCGGAATTCATCGGGCTCGCGGCCGTGAAATCCGCTCCCTTCCACGCGAACAATTCCGCGCGTAATGCCTACGGTGACCACATCGTTGGCAATGTGTGTTGAATCCTCCTGATGATGGCCGAGCGCCGCCACAGGATTTTCTGACGCGGAGGCCCGATGCGGGTAGGCCGTCGGGCCAAGCGCCGGATCGCCGACCGGAGCCGCATAGAGTGTCAGCAACGTCCGCCCACTCAGCTTTAGATCGTAGAGAGCGGCAAGCTCCATAAAGAAGTCGTGGGGATGTTGGCCGTCCACAATTGGCAATCCAAAGGCGGTCTCTCCCTGCTGAAACAGAAGCGGATACTGCCTTTTACTTATGGTCGCCGGTTCAAGGCTGAACATGGCGCGCAGTGTCAGTCGTCCGGGACCCAAACGGCGCTGCGCCATGGGCATCAACCAGTTCGTGGAAAATAATTTGTCACCGCCGCGCGGGCCCGTCTGTTGTTCCTCTGTGATGAATGCGTTGGCGTGGAACATCAGCATCCACTCGCCGCGCATGGTCATCAGCATCGGCGCCGGTGTCGAGTTCGGCTCGGCGCTGGTGCCGGAGGAGGCGTGATGTTCGATCGCCTCGAGGAAGCTCTTCGGATGCATCGGCCCCATGGTCTCTGCGTCCATGCCCGGCATCGATCCCATCTGGTCCATCTGCATAGCCGGCATCGCTTCCCCGCCCTGCTGCGCGGCCAGCGAGGCAGGCGACAGCAGCACAAGCCACACCAGGCACGGAAGCAGATATCGGAAGATCATCGTGGCATCCGCTCTGTCGCGGAAACGAAATCGGGACCTCGGCGCATTTCAATTCCTCGCAGTACCATGAAGCTTCGATGTTACCAACCACACCCACGCTTGACCGCGAGTATATCCACCCTGGCGATCGCATCTGCGCTGCCGTCTCCGGGGGCGCGGACTCGGTGGCGTTGCTGCTGTTGCTCCAAACGGCGAACAGCCAGCCGCGCAATGCTCTGGGTGTTGGGCTCTCCGCTGTGCATATCCACCACGGCCTGCGGGGTGCGGAGGCTGATGCAGACCTCGCCTTTGTGGAGGCGCTGTG
>JBDTBI010000169.1:0-3214 GCA_039924215.1 Acidobacteriaceae bacterium | reverse complement strand
GTTTGTTCAACACCACCGGTGTATCCATGTACGACAGGTGGTTCGACACATAGACGGCAGCTTGACCACGCTGTAGATTCTCCGCTCCAATAACGCGGACGGGGGAAAGCGCGATCCGAAGGACAATACCACCCCAGGCATGGGCGATGGAATGCTGAATCCGTCCAGTACCATCGAAAATCGAAGCCAGCAGAGAAACACTGCCGAAAGCCGCCGTGGACAATGCAAATAACGGCATCAAAAGGAGATAGCTGAACCACTGAAAAATTCTTCGGTGTCCTTCACCGGCTGCAGAATGGAGGTCCGAAGTCGCACTGGCTTCGGGCGAATTCGACATCTTTACCTCCTCCCTTGCTGCAGCGACTCCCGCAGCTCGCCAATCAGGTACACAGAACCGGCACAGACGATCAGCCCATCCGCAGCAGTTTGCTGTTGAGCCAGCTCCATCCCCGCAGTGGCGGAATCCGTGGTGAGGGGTTCTATGCCAAGGGATCGCGCCGCAGCCACCAGGTCTTCGAGAGCAGCCCTTCGTGGAGAATGGACTGAGGTCAAAATGACGCGGTCAAACACTGGAAACAGAATTTGCGCCATTTCCTGGAATGCTTTTTCTTTCAGACAGCTAAAGAGCAGCGTTCGCTGGCCGCGTTGCTTTGCCAGGCCGGGCCAGGAGTTGAGCGCCGAACGGAGTGTCCACGCCCCTGCGGGGTTATGGGCCACATCAAGCAGGATCGCGGCGCGCGAGTCGGTTCGCGGAAAAAGTTCCAGGCGCCCAGGCCAGCGCGTGGAGTGGATTCCTTCGGCAATATGGCGAGGTTCGATATTGTAACTATTACTGTTACGTAATACGCAAGCCGCCGCCACAGCCAGTGCCGCGTTGCGATGCTGGTGGGTTCCGGCAAGCGCGGGCGACAGTTCCACCGTCTCTCCCGCAATCGTGACGGAATAAGGCTCGGAGCTATCCAGTTCCCCTGTGTGGTGGGGCGGCATGTATTCGACCGCACTGATAGCCCTTACGTCCAGCGCAACCGCGACTTCGCCCAGCGCCTGGTTGGCGTCAGGGTGCTGCGGCAATGTGACGAGTACGCCATTCTTCCGCAGAATCCCTGCTTTTTCCCGCGCGATGGCGTCGATAGTATCGCCCAGCCATTCAGTGTGGTCGAGGGAAATATCGGTAATGACGGACAACAGCGGCTCCACGATGTTCGTGGCATCAAGGCGGCCGCCCATGCCGACTTCCAACACGGCCAGATCAATCGCCTGCTCCGCAAAATAGAGAAATGCAATGGCCGTGACGACTTCAAAAAAGCTGGGCGGCTGCGGCACCTTACCCTCACGCAACAGCCGTACCCCCGTTTCATCCACACGGAAATACAGGAGGGCAAAATCATCGTCTGAGATGGCCGCGCCGTTGATCTGGACTCGCTCATTGACGCGCGAAAGATGCGGAGATGTATACAGCCCGGCGCGATAACCCGCGACTTGCAGGATGCTGGCCAGCATGGCCGAGGTAGAACCTTTCCCGTTGGTGCCAGCGATCAGAACGCTTGGAAACTTCATTTCCGGCTGACCCAATGCGGCCATTAGAGTGCGCATCTCCGCCAGATCGAATTTGCGACGAGGAGTGTGCGCAGCATCCGTCGCGGCATGAGTCAGTTCCTGCCCGCGCGCATACAAACCTTCCACCGCCTGAGCATAGGACATATGTCGATTGTAAAAGAGGGGGCGTCACAGCACCGTCTTTCGTGCAATTTCCTTCCGTCACGATGCTTTATCCTAAGGGGAGTGCCCGAGGATTCTCAACACCGTATCACGCGACGACGCTTCCTTCAGCTTTCAGGCCTGGGGACCGCTGGCTTGGTCGCATATTCCGGCGAGTTCGAGCGTCATCGCCTTGAAGTCACGCATCGCACGATAAGCCTGACGCGCCTTTCCCCGGCTTTGGACGGGCTTCGCATCGCGCAGATCTCCGATATTCATTATGAGCAATATACGGAGCCCTATTTTGTCCGCCAGGTGGTCGAGCAGATCAACAAGCTGGCGCCGGACCTTGCGCTACTGACAGGCGACTATGTGAGCGAAGGGCCGATGCCGCCATCCTATGGAGCGAAGAGCAGTTATCCCTGTGCAGAGATTCTGGCCGGTATTCGTTGTCCACAGCGATGGTGTGTGCTGGGCAATCACGACGTCAAGGTTGGATCGAAGATTGTTATCGATGCCCTGCAGTCACAAGGCCTGCCGGTGCTGCAAAATCGGCATATCCCGTTTGAACGCAATGGCGCGCGACTATGGATTGCCGGGGTGAAGGACATCGGCGAGAGCAATCCAGACCTGGACCGGGCAGCGCCGCGCGGATTGCAGGCGGCGCAAGAGCCAGTGATCCTGCTGGCGCATGAGCCGGACTATGCCGATCATGTGGTGCGGCATGGCGGCGTCGACCTGATGGTCTCTGGCCACTCGCACGGAGGCCAGATTCGCGTGCCCTGGGTGGGAGCACTGTATACGCCGCCGATGGCCCACAAATATGTGGAAGGCCACTTTCATCTGGGCAATGGTCTGCAGTTGTATGTGAATCGTGGGATTGGGACTGTTGGCGTTCCAGTGCGATTTGACTGTCGTCCGGAACTGACGCTGCTGACGCTTCGTAGCGCCAACAGCCAGACTGCGTAACGACTCCACGCAATAAGACGATGGCTGGGACGCAAGTTCTATCCAAAGGTATGGAGTGTCAGGAAAGATCCGATCAGGCAACACATAAAGATACAAACATTGGTATGGAACAAGGCACTCCATCAAGAACCGCGCTGCGCGTAGCACTGCGCCGTGCCGCCCACCAGATCTACGACTCGCCGATCATTTTCGACGATCCGATGGCAGTTCCAATTCTTGGCAAGGATTACGCGGAAGAGCTGCGCCGAACGCCTCAGCGGGCCGACCGGCCCTTCAGCATCGCACTCCGTGCTTTTCTGGTGGCTCGCAGCCGATACGCAGAGGACAATCTGCACCGTGCTGTTGCCACCGGGGCTCAGCAATACGTTCTGTTGGGTGCGGGCCTCGATACATTTGCCCATAGAAATCCATATGCAAAGCTGCGAGTGTTTGAGATGGACCATCCCAGCACTCAGGCATGGAAATGCGAGTTGTTAGAGCGCAATCGAGTCGCCACTCCAGCGGGCCTGACGTACGTGCCTGTCGATTTTGAACGCCAGTCGCTGGC
>JBDTBI010000168.1:0-2633 GCA_039924215.1 Acidobacteriaceae bacterium | reverse complement strand
GAGCCCGCCGTGAAGCGAATTACAGGCGGCCGGGGAGTAGACGTCGTCTACGATTCTGTTGGCAAGGATACGTTCGAGCGATCGTTGAAATGTCTGAGGCCGCGCGGCATGATGGCGTTGTTTGGTGCGTCCAGCGGCGCAGTCCCTCCGTTTGACCCGATTCAGCTATTGCGAAACGGTTCCTTGTTCCTTCCCCGGCCCACCCTGATTCACTACACCCGCACGAGGGAAGAATTGGATTCGCGCGCGACAGATGTTTTTCAGCGACTGGAGCACGGCGAACTCCAACTCAGGATTCACGCTTCCTTCCCGTTGGCAGAGGCAGCCAAGGCCCAGGAAGTATTGCAGACGCGCCAGAGCACGGGAAAAATCCTGCTGATTCCGTAGAATCCAAAGTATTTTCACTGTGACTGTGGTGCTGGATTCCTACGATCCCACCCTAGCTTCGCTAGGGATGGGGCATCCGAAAACATTCCACCATCTGTGAGAATGCTCCAGGGCCTATCGAGGTTACTCTGACGTTTTTTTGCGGCGGAACAGCGACCATTTGCGGCGTTTTGCCGGAACTGGAGACTCCTCAGAGAAATCTCTCTCGGGTTCTGGTTGTTCCGCCAAACGCTCTCCCAGGAAGACCGATCGAGGATTCTGAACGCACAATCGTTCTGCTCTTTCGGCTCCGTACTCGTGCGAGATAAATTCAAAGGCGCTGCCCATGACTGGGGGGCGCGAAGTTGTGTTGTGCGCATCCGTGGCGATGATGTGGACCCAGCCCCAATCGAGCAAATTTCGCGCGACGCGCTGCGGCCCTTTGCCAAAGCCTCCCACAAGCGAACCGGCCGTGATCTGCACCAGGCAACCCATGCGAAGCCACTCCGCCAATTTTTCCGGCTTTTGCATCAGGGTCAAATTTCGTTCGGGATGGGTCAGGATTGGGATCATTCCAGCCACCGACATCTCGTAGAAGCTGGTCGAAATATTCCGTGGAATCCCAAAATCTGGAAACTCCACCAAAAGATATCGCTTGCCATTGATGCTGTATTTTGTCGGGTGCGCAAGTGCATCCTCGATATTGTCGTAACTTAAATGGAAGTCGCAGCCAAGGCCCAGCGTCAGGCGATCGCCTACCGTTTCCTGCAGCTTTGCGAGCCGCAGCGCATTTTCTTCAGGTCGAAAGCTGTATTCGCTATTCGCGTGGGGTGTACACGCAATATGGGTGATGCCATCCTCGATGGCGATTTCCGCCATCTTCAGAGAAGTCTCCAGATCTTTGGCGCCGTCGTCCAATCCGTATAGCAGATGATGATGAATGTCGATCATGCGTTTATAGAACGGAGTTCCTTTTCAATTTTTTGCGGTCAGCGCCGCCACCATCGACTGGAAAATACGAAGACCGTCGGCCGATCCAAGTATCGATTCGCTGGAACGATCTGGATGCGGCATCATCCCCAATACATTGCGCCCGTCATTCAGAATGCCGGCGATGTTTCCGAGCGAGCCGTTTGGGTTCGCTTCCGGCGTAACTTCTCCAGTGGCTGTTGCGTAGCGGAAGGCAATCCGTCTCTGACCTTCCAATTGCTTCAAGGTAGCGGCGTCACAAAAGTAATTTCCCTCCATGTGACCAATTGGAACCTTCAGGACTTCGCCTTCGTGTAGCAGATTGGTAAATGGGGAATCATTTGTTTCCGTGCGCAGATACACCTGTTTGCAGATGTACTTAAGTCCTGCATTGCGCATCAACGCGCCTGGCAGCAGGCCACTTTCGGTAAGGATTTGGAACCCATTGCAGATACCAAGGACCAGGCCGCCGTCTGCAGCAAACTTCTTTACCGCCTGCATAATTGGCGCGAAGTGGGCAATGGCTCCAGTGCGAAGGTAATCTCCGTATGCAAAACCACCGGGGATAAGGATCGCATCACAACCTTGCAGGGCGGAGCTTTCATGCCAAAGAAACTCAACCGGCTCTCCGACAACCTCAGAGAGTACATGGTACGTATCGTGATCGCAATTGGAACCGGGGAAGACAAGCACGCCAAACTTCATTTGCATGTAGTCTAGCAGTCGCGACGTTCAGATAGAACCCATCAAGCGTCAGACAGCCCTGTTGCGCGGGACATACGCTATGAATCAGCCAGATTCCAGACCGCCTCATGTTCGCGTGCCAAAGTCGATTGCCACGCCTTTGGTCAAGGCTGGGAATGCGCTGTTGAACTGGTGGAAAGCAGCCGTCCTCGACGCTCTGCTGGTGGGAGTGCTGTGGCTGATTGGATTGTCGCTGCTGCATGTTCCGCTAGCCCCTTTGTGGGCACTAATCGGTGCGCTAACCCAATTCATTCCCAACTTTGGCGGCATGCTGGGACTCATTGGGCCGGTGCTCAGCCTGTTGTTTACGGGGCGCAGTTGGGAGCAATTTGGCTTATTGCTGTCAGTCTACGCGGTCATTGTCCTGGTCGATCAGCTTGGCTTGCAGCCATGGCTAATGAAGAAAAACACCAAGGTTCCGATCTGGGCATCGATTTTCAGTCCCATCGTCCTCGGCATTCTGATCCCGTTCTGGGGTGTTTTGCTGGCCCCACCCTTGCTGGCAATCATCTTCGCCTTCAGAAAGCCGAAATCGCATCTTCCCGGTCCTCCGC
>JBDTBI010000167.1:0-2864 GCA_039924215.1 Acidobacteriaceae bacterium | reverse complement strand
TTCCAGCCACAATCCGTATCAATGGAACGGAGTCAAGTTCAAGGCCAGTTACGGCGGCTCCGGCAAGCCTTCCATGATGGCCGCGATTGCATCGCAGCTGGGTAAGCCGTTGCCTCATGCGGCATCTGCCGCGGAAATTACGCGTGTGGATTTTCTCCACAACTACATTCAGGCAATCGCAGGATTTGCTGACCTCGAAAAGATCGCCGTCAGTGGATACAAGTTTGCGATCGATTCCATGTATGGTGCGGGTGTCGGCATCCTGGCTGGTCTTTTTTCGGGCCTGGGAATTCCCTTCGTGGAAATTCATGGCAGGCACGACCCATTGTTTCCAGGAATCAATCCGGAACCGATTCTGCCGCATCTCCGGGCGTTGCAGCAAACAATTGTCGAGCACCATTGCCAGGCGGGACTGGCGACGGATGGGGATGCCGACCGGATCGGCGCCGTGGATGAGGATGGCAATATGGTGGACTCGCACAAGATTTTCTCCATCCTGTTGCGCTGGCTGATTGAGCGGAAACAGTGGCCGGGAGAGGTTGTGCGGACATTCAATACGACGCGCATGGTGGACCGCATCTGCGCCCGTCATGGCCGAAAATTGCACGAGGTTGGCATCGGTTTCAAACACATCTGCGAACTGATGCTGGAACGTGAAATCCTGATGGGCGGCGAGGAATCAGGCGGCATCGGCATGCAGCGTTTTCTGCCCGAACGGGATGGCTTGCTGAACGCCTTGTTGCTGGCTAACGTGATGGCGGATGAAAACAAGACCCTGGGGCAGCTGGTGGCCAGTTTGCAGCAGGAATATGGCGAACATTATTATGATCGGATCGATCTGCACATTGATGACGAGAAAAAAAACGCGGCCATCGCGCGGGCGCGTGCCGGAATGAAGACGTTTGCCGGAGTGCCGATCGACCGCGTAGAAACTTTGGATGGCGTGAAATTTTTCCTGCGCAATCCACAGGCTGCAAACAAGCCGAACGCAGCGGAAACCTGGGTGTTGCTGCGCGCCTCCGGGACGGAACCTCTCCTTCGTATTTACGCGGAATCCTGTTCGCCGGATACGGTAGAAAGTCTGCTGGATGCCGGTCGGGAGTTCGCGCTGCAGGCTGGAGGCAATTCCCAATGAACGTCGAGTTGAGAGTACGGGGCATCCTGTTCGACATGGACGGAGTCCTGATGAGTTCCATCGGCTCGGTGGAGCGAAGCTGGCAACGGTATGCCGTCTCGCGCAATCTCGATCCGGAACGGACCATCCATGTTGCGCACGGTCGGCGCGCCATCGAAACGGTGCGAACCCTGCGTCCCGATCTGAATGATGAGGAGGAACTTCGCTTCATTGAAGATTTGGAAGTGGAAGATAATGAAGGGCTGGTTGTGCTGCCCGGCGTGCCCGAGTTGCTGGCTGCCTTGCCGGAAGGCTCCTGGGCCGTCGTGACCTCTGCAACCGAGCGGTTGGCGCGACGCCGCATGGCGTGCGCTGGCATCACCATTCCTCGGCATTTTGTTACGGCCGAAACCGTCGCGGAAGGGAAGCCCCATCCGGAACCGTATCTGCGCGGCGCGGCACTGTTGGGCGCCAAGCCGGGAGAATGTCTGGTCATTGAAGATGCTCCTGCCGGAGTCGCGTCCGGGAAGACAGCGGGATGCCGTGTTCTTGCCGTCCTGACGACCTACGGTCAGGAAGATTTAGCTGCAGCAGATTGGCGCGTACCCACTCTGGCGGAGGTACACGCAACAGCGGAGCGACCTGACCAGATTCTTGTGCAGTTCGAACCTCGCGGCTGATTTCAGCCGCCGGACACCCAGGCTTCCGAGCTGTTGCAAGCCGTACATCGGCAAATTTCACACCACAAAGTTTTTGGAGGACAGGCACTTTTCCACCGCCCGATCGGACGTATGATGGGGCCATCGGGAGCATTCTCTGCTCTTACGATTTGGTTCGTGGCGAATGCATCGAGCTTGCAATTTCTTGCTCGCAGCATCATGTCAGAAGCAGTTTTTGATGCACGTGACAAGGTAGTTCGCAGTCCATCGGGCTGTGACGTGAATCACCGCGGAGCGGGCATTGCAACTCGGCCAACCTTTCTCAGCCTTGGGTGCGTCAAACAATGTAAAGACACTGAGGGCTGATTTATGAACATGACATGCGCCAATAACGATTGCAGGGTCGAGCTGAAATATTTGCGCGGAGGCCGTCTGTTCTTGATGGAACGTCAGCAGACCTTGCCAGGGTTCGCCGGAACCCTAAAACCTGAACGCACCATGACAATGCGGCGATATTTTTGGTTATGCGAAAGTTGCTGGCAAATCTATACGATCCGCCGTTGGACGGAAAATGGAGTGGAACTGACAGCGCGAGTGAAGCGCGTGCAGCCAATAGCGGCGCTCCCGCGTGACTGGAATTTGCCGGGCCTGGTAGGCTAGCGAATCCGAATCCTGTCGGGTTCCGCGAGCCCGACCCAACGAAATCGATTCGCTGCATTAATTTTCAGGATTTTTCCAATCAACTGCCAATGATTCTGGACTCGTGAGTGCTGGGTGCTGTTTGCCTGCATTCCAGGCCTTGACGTATTTCCAATGGGTGTAGACGGAATGGTTGAAATGCAGGACCAGACCTTCGCGGCCATCGAGAAATCCCAGGCGGAAGATGTAGTTTTTGATGAACGTGGCGATGGGATTCAGGATCACGTTCCACAGAAATGCCGCGACGGAAGAGCTTGTTCTTCCCTTGTCGAAGAGTGCGTGCGTGCTGTGAGAACTGTAGCGGTTCATATGCTCCAGATACAGCTCGAGATTCGGGTATGCGTAGTGCAGCAGATCGTGTTGTAACGTCCCCTTCTCGCCAGCGTACTCGG
>JBDTBI010000166.1:0-5252 GCA_039924215.1 Acidobacteriaceae bacterium | reverse complement strand
TCGCGGATCTTGGCCTGGCCGGCTCGGAAGCGGGCTTGCTGCACTCCGTTTCCACGGAAAAAAGCGTCCGCGACCAGGCAGAGGCCATGGTGCAGGCAGTAGCCGAAGCAGCCGTCCAGCTCTCGCTCAATCAGCAGGTATATCACGCGCTGAGTTCCATCGACATTGCCCACGCCGACGACGCCACGCGGCACTATGTGGAGCGAACCCTCCTCCAATACCGGCTCGCCGGGGTCGATAAAGACCAGCCCACCCGCGAACGCATCCAGCAGTTGCAGGAGCGCATCACGGAGCTTGGCCTCAATTTTGGACGCAACGTTCAGGAACACGTCAACACTGTCGTGGTCACCGACGCATCCGAGCTGGACGGCCTGCCGGAGGATTTCCTCGCCCGTCATGCGCCCGACGCCAAGGGCCATCGCACCCTCACCACCGACTATCCCGACTACCAGCCGGTGATGACCTTCGCCAAAAGTGATGATCTGCGGCGACGGATGTTCCTGGCCTATAACACCCGCGCCTATCCGGCGAACAAGCCAATCCTGATGGAGATTCTCGCCACTCGGCAGCAATTGGCGGCCACGCTTGGCTTTCGGAGCTGGGCGGATTTTGCCACCGCCGACCAGATGATGGGTTCCGCCGCCAACGTGAAAGCGTTCCTCGCTGAACTGGATGACGCCTCCAAATCCGGCGCATCCCGGGAGTATGCGATGGTGCTCGATTTCGCGCGGCAGCATCGCCCAGGGTTGACCGCGATCGATACCGCAAGCGCCTCGTATTGGTACGAGCAATATCGCCGTTCCGCATTCGACTTCGATTCCCAGTCGGTACGGCCCTATTTCCCCTACCAGCGGGTTCAGCAAGGGATTCTCGATACCGCCGCGAAGCTGTTCCATGTGGAGTTCCGCCCCGCGCCGCAGGAGGGACCCGACGCAGCGGCGGTCTGGGATCCATCCGTCACCGCGTGGGATGTATATGATCGCAAGCCGCGGAGCACCGCCGAGGAGTCGCTGCGGGAGCCCGACAATCAAAGCGACGGAAATGCTCCCCAGCTCCAACAGAAGGTAGGCCGCTTTTACCTCGACATGCACCCCCGCGAGGGCAAGGACAAATGGTTCTCCGCCTTTCCGCTGATTCCCGGCATCCAGGGCGTGCAGGTGCCAGAAGCCGCGCTAATCTGTAATTTCCCCGGCGAGGATTTTCATGGCAGCGACGACAATCCAGACTCGAAACCGGATCCCGGCCTGATGCAATATTCCGATGTCGTGACCTTTTTCCATGAGTTTGGCCATCTGATGCACGCCATTCTCGGCGGCCAGCAGGCCTGGGCCGGCATCAGCGGCATTGCCACGGAAGGCGACTTTGTTGAGGTGCCCTCCCAGATGCTGGAGGAATTCTTCCGCAACGCCACGCTCCTGCAATCCTTCGCCCGGCATTACCAGACCGGCGAGCCCATCCCAACCGAACTGGTCGCCCGCATGACGCGCGCCAGTGCCTTTGGTCGCGGCAACGGCATTCGGGGCCAGATTTTCTACACGCGATTCTCGCTCGACTTGCATGACATGGACCCGGCTGCCATTGATCTGGACGCGCTGATGCATGCGGGCTACACCGCCGCGCTGCCCTATACATGGGTGGAGGGCAATCGTCTGTACAGTAGCTTCACTCATCTCGTGGGCTACTCGTCCAACTACTACACCTACTTGTTCGATAAGGTCATTGCGCTGGACTTCTTCCGTCAGTTCGATCCCGACAATCTGATCGAAGGCCCGGCAGCCCTGCGCTATCGCAGGGAAGTGCTGGAACCCGGCGGCTCCCAGCCCGGCGAGAAGCTGGTCGAAAATTTTCTCCAACGCCCGCAAAGTATCGAGGCGTTTCGGGACTGGATGAACCAGGAACTTGCGGGACAAAAGAAATAGGGACAAAAGAAATAGGGCGGGGGAAATAAGGCCAATGAAAATGACAAGGCAAACCCGAATGCGATGTTACATTCGATACGCGGAGCTTGTCTGGTCTCGATAGACGTACTCTGTTGTCGCCGCAGGCTGCAAGACTTAGAACGTGAAGCTAATCCCGATTGTTCCGTGTTGCTCTCGCATATTTCCTTGAAGGACAGGCCCAAACTCCTGGTAGAGTGAATAATCGGTCACAGTGATATTGTTCAGGAGGTCTTCCCTGGATTTCGACCAGAAGTCCGGCTGCGAAACCAGTGTTTCGCGGTAATCCATCCGCAGCATCCATCGTGGTGTTACGCGATAACGGATGCCGCCGCCATAGTTGAAGCCGATTTGAAAAATGCCGCCACCATCCAGTGGCGGCTTGCTGCCAAAGTTGTACGCGGCGCTGATGAGTCCGATATTGCTCAAACCCAATCTGAAATAGGCGGGTGCTTTTTTAATAGGCGCTTCGCTTAAATGCATCAGTTGAAATGCAGGTCCAACGGCAACATACGGCCGCCAGCGCGACGTCTTGGGGCGTGCGTTGATCAGCAGGTCATACGTGACCTGAGATGTCTCTATGCCAACGTTAGAAAACGCAAATAATGGGGCTTGCGATGAACTAGTGCTTTCGTTGTCGGCCACTGCCAGTCCGACGACGAACGTCGTAAAGCTGTGGTCATAGCTGAATTCATGGGAGAAGTAGTTCTGCGAATCCAGCGTGACGGACCCACCGATGTCCCATCCGGACTTGAAGTCGTTGCCCAAGGCCACGAGAAGAAAACGGTCCGGCATGTTCGCCGCCTGAAAAAGATAGGCGATCGCCCCGCCGTTGCCGCCGGCATAGCCAGCCCATCCGGAATGCATACCCAGCTCGACCGAAGGCGGCGCCCACGATGCCGCGCGTCTGCTTCGAGCGCGCGCTCCCGGCTCCGGTTGAGAGGCGGAAGAAGAGATGAACGAGTCATTTCCATGGAACCCGTTTTGGATGGTGTATTGCTCCCCACTGATATCCATGGTTCGCGTCGGGGCAGGGCCTTCTTTTTTCTTCTTTGCGTCCACGGCATAGCGGATTCCGGAATATGCCATGACGCCCACATTGTCGCGGAGAATGTTGTTCCGCAAGGTCAGCACGGTTTGCCGCACGCCGCGATCGGCTGCATTGCCATGGATTTGAAGCGGCACGGGCCCATCGTGCGCCGACTCTTTGTCCGGAGCCTCACAACCGTCGAGCTCCAGCACGGCAACCTTGCCATCGGTGATCAGATCTTCGCCGGTGCCATTTTTCGCATCCCTCGGGACCCAGGGCCGCTCTACCAACTGGACGCCCGTCACACATCCGGTCAGGATCAGGTCGTTCACCACCTTCGCGCGTTCATTGTCGATATGGGTATCGATGAGGTGGATAAACGTCTTGTTCTTTTTTGAGAATCCGATGCCGATGTCGTGCGTCGAAGAGGAACTCCAGACCGGCTGGCCGCGCCAGGTTTCCTGGCTGGCGAAGACGCGCAGATGGTGCCGTTTGGAAAATGTATTCAGCGTTTTTGCATAGCCGAACCGCGGTGCCTCATTCCCCAGCAGTAGAGTGGACATGGGGGCGCGGCGATATCCCTGATTTTCAGCAATGGAACGGACGGTGGTATAGGCAGTCTGCGCCGTCAACTCATCGACGGGCTCCCACCCGCTGGCGGCAAAGGCGCGTTCGATCGCGCCCGCGCTGCCGATAAAAATAAGATTGGTCAAATCGGATGGAATGTGAGAGCCATCCGTATAGGTACGGAACGGTAATTTCCGGACGAGGCTTCCTAGATTTGTTTTCTCGGCTGCAGAATCAGCAATCGGTGGCACAGGCTTCACCGGTTCCGCGGGAACTTCAATCGCAGATGTCAGCTGCGCGGTCATTTCTGTCCCTGCAGGGAAAGAGATTTCCGGTTCAGAAAACCTCAGGACGGACGAGGACGCGGCATTGGCAAAAATCGCGGCGATCGGATCTCCGAAGGCCAACGTCCCCATGATGCCGGCAGTGCGGTGGCCCAAGGTGGAACTGGAACGAATCCCGTCAATGCGGCCTTCTTTGTCGACGCGTTCTCTCGCATTTTCCACCTGGGTCATGCGGCTTTCCAACGGGATAATTCGGCCGTCGGCAAGCACGATCTGCTTCAACACTAGGTCTACCTGGGCGGTTTCATGAACAAACCCCAAACCAACCTTACGAATTTCCACTACCGTTCCGTCGATCGTCGTGCGAAGCGGAAGCACAATCTTTCCGTCTTGTTCGACCGGGGTGATCAGAATGCAGGAGATCTTCGCTCCCTTTTTTGTGGAGTAGGAACTGATCGGCTGCTCCAAACGGACTTCCAAAGTCGTGCCCGCCGGTAGGGTCTCCGCCGCGCCGTAGAGAGGCAGAAGCAAAAGCGGCGCCAGGCATAGCAAAGCAAGAGTGCGCCTGATGTAGCGGCGATCCAGGTAACGGCGAGCTATGGACTGGGTCTTTCCAGAAGGATTGTGGGCTGGTGCGGCTGGCTGTCCAAGGAGGAGGTTCCTCCTGAGCGTATCCCATGGACACGAAGAGGTATGCGCACCGGGACCCTCTACTGACCGCGTCACGGCAGCGACAGAGCCTCTCGCTCGCTCTGGATTGCCTGCAGCATGGACTCGTCGTCGGAATACTTGAACGAAGCCAGGTTGCGTTCTTGTGCCTGTTGCTCTTCCACTCTGGCCAGAATTTCAAGGTCTTGCTTGGTGACCGGAGTGACCCCTTTTGCCTGGATTGCCGCAAGAATTTGATCGTCGGAAAGTGTGCTGTTGTCCGGCTGATCATGCAGATAGTCCAGAACTTTTTTGGCGCCCCCCTCGCCATCGTGGCGGGCAACTCCGACGAGGCCAGTGCTGGCCCGCCGCGCCCATCCCGCCACGTAGATACCGTGCAACGATGCATTGATCGCCGGGTCCCACGCTTCGTACATCGGCTCCAGGGAAGATTCAACTGCCGGTTTTGTCGCATAGCCATCGGGCCCCATGGGGAGTCCCACGGTTGGATCGTGCTTGTCGCCAATGGCAAAGATCAACGTGTCCACATCCAGCACCGCTGTTTTTTCCGTTGCGCGTGCGCTGGTGCTGCCGTCGCTCCGCAGGGCCAGCGCGTTCTCCGTAACCACCAATTGCTTAATCCGCCCATCCGGCCCAGCGATGATTTCCTTCGGCGAGGAAAGAAAGCGGAACGTGAGCTTCGGCCGGACAGACTCGGGAAAACTCTTTTTGAGGAAAGGGAATGTGGACCCGCAGAGGTTCTCCACCGACAAGTCTTGATTGCAT
>JBDTBI010000165.1:0-4896 GCA_039924215.1 Acidobacteriaceae bacterium | reverse complement strand
AGAAGCTGAAAGACGATCCTCGCCTTGAACGTGCCGAGAGTCTTCTGATTGCTCACACCGCCACCTATCGCGCGTCAGGACTCACGGGGAGGCCGAGCATCGTTCTTCTGGACGAATGTTGGGCGCTTCTGGAGTCTCCCATCCTCGCCAGCGTGGTCGTTCAACTCTTTCGCACGGCTCGCAAGCGCAACGCGAGCGTGTGGGGTATCAGCCAGACGCCTGAGGATTTTGTCGGGACGCCGGATCGACCCAATGAGCATGGTGCGGGCATCGTCAAGAACGCGACGACCAAAATCATTGGCAAACAGCCGGGTGACATGACTGCGCTTCGAGAGCATGTCCACCTCAATGAAACCGCTCTCAATCAGATCAAGACCTTTGCCCACCCCAAGAAGGGACATAGCGCGGAGTTCCTCATCGCGATCAGGGAAAAGGCGGAATCCACGCATTCGATTCGGATTGTTCCGAGCCCCGTGGACTATTGGATCACCACGACCTATGCGCGCGAACGCACCTATCGCAAGTGGTGGTTGCGGGAGCACCGGCAACTTCCGCTGATCGCCGCCTACGAAAAGCTTGCAGAGCAATACCCGCGTGGGCTCGCGGAGGTTGGACCCCTGCCCGTGGAGTTGTCCGGAGAGATGCAGGAGGCACTTTTCCAATGAATCACCCAACGAAGCCACCAGAAGTGCTCCTCAACGGCCTCCCCTACGGTGGGCAGGATGAGCCAGCTCGAAACCGAGTTCCACTCTCTCGCTGGAAGAAGAGATTGGTGGCTGCCGTTCTCGCTACGGCGACCTGTCTTGCGGTCCCGACTCTGGGACACGCGCAGTTCCTAAGCGTCTTCGATTCGATCTTCAGTTCGATCCAGAGCGATATAGGCGGCTCGTTGAAATCCGTGAACCAGATCATGCAGCAGGTAACGAAGCTCCAACAAACGACGTTAGCGCCGCTAGCCGCGCTCAACCAGGCTCGCGGCTTCGTTGCCAATTCTATTTCTAGTTTCCGTAACTCCACAAATCAGATATTCAATACACCTTTTACCAGCGCGGTAACACTAGGCCCGCAACAGTTCGAGTCCATTTTGCATAGCCGGCTGTCAACGCAGATTCCTTCGCTTCAGACGAGCTTCACGATGAACTACGGCGGGGTTCCCCCCGTCAATGCTGCATCCCCACAAGACCGCGTGATGATGGACATGGACGATGCGCTAGGGCAACAAAACCTCAAGACAACACTTATCGCGGATCAAGGCGAAGACGTCATCCTGCAGACGGCAAATCAGATGGAAAACCAGGTTGCGGTGAGCACGCCAGGATCGAATCCATACCTGACCGCGCAAGCGCAGGTCGCGAATCTCCGCTGCCAGGCATATATGCAGATGATGCTCGCGGCAGAGCTCCGTCAGGAGGCGGGCCGCATCGCTCACGACAATGCTTTGGTGAAACGCAGGACCACGGCAACAGGTGGAGTCAACAGTCTGATCTCGGGCACGCTGACCCGGTAAGGAGAACCGTTATGACCGACCCAAAGAAAAGCCCAATTAAGTGGCGCAAACCATTCTTCTGGATGCGAAAGCAAGATTCTGTCCCGGAATCCTTGAAGCCGGCGCTCTCTATCGACGCCGGAGCAGAAGATCCTAAACGTCCATGGTATCGGTCGACCGTGCTCAAGATTGCAGGCGCGGCTCTCGCCCTCCTGATTTTCCTGCCCACACATGCGCATGGCCAATTTGGGATCGACACGGCGGCGATCATGGCCGCGCTTTCGAAGATGCAGTCGCTGATGAATACCTATATCGCGGCGCCCCTTAAGACAATCAACCAGTATGAACAGAGTGCTTCAAAGTACGAGCAGGAAGTCATGTATCCCTTGGCGGCTATCAATCAGGCCAAAAGCTCCGTGACTCAGTTCGAAAGCCAGTTCAGCCAGGTGAGTAACATGTTTCGCACTGTGAATGTATCGAGCGCCACCTTGCCGCAATCGCAAAGTCTAGAGTCACTGCTCCTCTCCCGCAATGCTGCCAATGTGCCGGCGGTCTCCGCCCAGTATCAATCCGTTTATGGCGGGGTCATGGCGCAGAACACATCTTCTCCCGCCGTTCGCACGATGACCGACATGACTGACGCTCAGGCCCAGGATGCGATGAAGCGAGCGATCGAGATCGACGCGTTGGCAAATGCGGAACTGAGTGCGGCCGACCACATGGGGCAACAGATTACACAGGCCGCGCCGGGCAGCGCTCCGATTCTTGAGGCGGAGGCGGACGTGTGGATCGTGCGCGCCAACGCCTATACCCAAGCAGCTCTTGCTGAACTGATGAGGACTCGGGGAATCGACCTGGCAAACCAAAGCAAGATTGCGAAGCTTGCGACCACCGACAACACGAGTAACAACAACCTGATCAACGGATCGTTAACGAACAGGTAACGCCATGATGTTCCTTCATCCCAATGTCGCCGCGCTTGCGTTCTTTCAGGGAACGCAACTGAGCCTGTTCGAGCGCTTCCTGACCCAAGCCGTTTCCGGCATCAACTCGACGAGCATCACGTCCGGAATGCAGAACGCGGCTTATGTCGTCCTGCTGGTCGGATTTCTCTGGCAGATGTATCAGGCCGCGATGCATGGCGGCGACGTACGTGGACTTGGAGTCAGTCTCATCAAGTATGTCGTCACCGCTATTGTGATCATGAACTACAGCACCGTCTTTACCGCAGTTAATCAAGGCTTCGTAAATGCCGGCAACTGGATCAGTAATGCATCTGGAGGTAACGTCTTCGAGAACTGGCTAAGCGATCTTCAAACTCAATTCCACCAGGACGGAGTTCAGCAGATGTGGGGGCTGATTACCGGCTCCATCGCTGGCCTGATAGACGCTGCCCTCATTCTCGTCGCGTATATTCTCTATCCCTTCGTCGTTGCGATCTTTGGGTTTTTCTACATTTTCTACGGATCGATCTTATACATCTTCGGCCCAATCGTCATTGCGCTCATGCCCCTTGGAGCAACGAATCGCCTTGCCAAAGCTTATGTCGAAAACGTCATGATTTGGAACGCGTGGCCAATCCTGTATGGAGGCTTCGGTGCCCTATTGAGCGCGGTCCAGATGGGGCAAGTCGGCCAAATGTTGAACCAGAACAACTTTCTCGGTGGCCTTGGGAATCTCGAGGGTTCGTTCCTGATTGGGGCCGCCAGCATTATCTATTCCCTGGCGATCGCCGTCATACCATTTATCGCCAAGAGGATCGTCAGCGGTGAAGTGGGATCGACTGCGGGTGCGCTGATCGGGGCCGCGGCGACAGCATTGACTGCGGGCGCGGCGGCGGTCGAGGGTGTTGTTGCGGGCACGGCCGCTGCAGGAGCGGGCGGAGCCGCCGGAACTTCGGCGGGCGGGTCGGCGACGAGTGCGGCTGGAGGTGCCGGTGCGTTGGCAGGCTCGAATCAACCGGCCGCTCCCCAGGGAGCCCTGAGGCCGACTGCGATGAGTCCCTCGGCCAGTAGTTTCTCGGGCTTCGGTATCGGTCCCACCATAGAGGGTCACGCAGACCAGATTCGCAACTCGATGAGCGAAGCGCTGGGCGGAAGCGACGCGGAGGCCGAGGGGCAGAGCGGAGCCGAATCAGGTGTGCCTTCAGCCAGCACGGGGTCCTCCGCCACCAGCAGGGCCAGCACAAAACCCAACGGCGTCGGACGATCATCGTCGCCGGCCCGGAGAGGGCCGACGGTGCATCGCTACAACCTCGGCACTTGGGGGGACGTATCACGCCGCGCGACTTGTAGCGAATCGAGTGGCAAGCACGGTACGGACGGCAGGGAGCCAGGATCAAGGATAGGAGGCGAAGCATGACGAGCAAGGTGACCGCAACGGAAGAAGTTATCACGGTGAAGCCGAAATACTACGAAGTAGACGGAGCCCTCAAGGCAAACGCCAACCGGGCATGGCTCCTTGCGTTTCTGACCGTGCCAATTGCGTTGCTCGCAATAGGGTTTGCCATTTTCGTGCGGTTGCAACCGCCTACGGTCATTCGGATCGGTCCAAATGGCGAAGCCGTCGTGTTGGGTCGAGCAACGAAGGGGGCAACAACTGACCCGGCAGCCGCGGGCATAGATCAATTTCTCAACGAAGCGTTCGTGAAGCGTTTCCTCGCCACTTATCTCAACTACTCACCCGCCAACGTCGACGACCATTGGGCTAGCAGCCTGAATATGATGACGCGCAACCTCCGCGGATACACGATGAAAGCGATGGCGGATGACAACACACGGGGCAAGATAGATGACGGCCAGATCGAATCGGTCTTCCATCTGCGCGAGATCGACCCGGTCCCAGGCGAGCCGCTTACATATCTGGTGTACGGCGTGAAGGATGTTCACCATTTGTCGAATGGAACGGAAACGACTGATCACTTCGTGAACGAGTATCGCGTGCGCCTCATCGCCGACCGCAGGTCGGATGTGAACCCCGATGGGTTATGGGTAGCGGAGTATAGCGAGCGTCCTATCGACGACGAACGCCGTGACCGCATTCTTGCCGAGCCTGACACCGATGGGATGTCAAAGAGTGGAGGGCAGTAATGGAACCGACCGTGCCAAAAGCTACTGAAGTCCAGCCAAGTGCGGGGCCACCCGCCGGCCCCAAACGTGGTCGAAGGTCGCGCCAGCACACTGAGGAGATCGTTCGCTACTTTCTCGCCAAAGAGGGCTCATCGCCCGAGAAGCCGGAACTAGGAGTTGAAGTAGCAACCGAAGGCGAAGCTCTGATCAAGGCATTTCAATCGAAGAACGGTGTTATTTACACCCTCCTGGCCTACAAGGCGGAGGCGGAGATACAGGGAGGATCTCCGACATTGGTGAAGCGGCCCCTGCGTAAGTAAGGCCACAAAGTCACGGGATTCA